>CAMLLI010000554.1 GCA_946480685.1 uncultured Flammeovirgaceae bacterium
AGCCGAGGTTGATCAGCAGATTTACCGCATTTACCTGTGGTGATTGAACATGGAACGTGTCGATGTTTGCCTTGATGTTTTCTTTAAACAACACACCGGGGCCTGTGCTGCCCGAAGTAAGTGTAGCCGGAGCGGTAATATAGTATTGATCGCGGCCGAAGTAAGCGGTTGCACGTGCGCCAAATCCTACCGTTACTTTCTTCTTTTTACCCAGGTTCCGGTTATAAAACCAGGCGACCGTAAACGTGCCCTGCTTTTGGGCCACTGCAAATCCGGCATCAGCAAGTTGATCGTGTGATGTACGCAGTTGTGCATACGCTATATTTCCTGCAAACAGCAACAGAAGTATTATACTATACTTTTTCATAGCCGGGTATTTATACCAAAGCTATCATGCAGCAGAAATATATACTGTCGCGCGGGCGACAGGGCTGCACATTGTACAACGCCTTACCGCAGGTTGTTGATGTCGCGAATCAGAATCTTTTTACGATCGAAGTTGATCAGGTTCTGTTCTTTCAATTCATTCAGAATGGTTGTAACGGTTTGACGCGATGTGCCGGTTAATGATGCAATATCCTTATGCGTTAGCTTGGTGGGTATCATGGTTTCAAAACCAACACGTTGTCCTTTCCAGGCTGCGGTATCTTTTAAAAATTCGATCACGCGGGTGCGCGCATCTTTAAAAACAAGAAGTTCGAGTTTACGTTCCAGCTTCATCAGCCGCAGGCCTATCAGCTTTAATATCTTAAAGCTAAGTTCTTTATTCTCGAACATGAGGGCCTTCAGTTCATCAATGGTAAGCGGGCATATTACAGCTTCGCACATGGCTTGCGCAAAATCTCTGCGCCTGTCCTCACCGGCCAGGGCGAGCTCTCCGAATATTTCACCGGTGGTTAAAATAGACGATACTACTTCTTTGCCGTCATCCAGGTAATGCCCGATCTTGATCCTTCCATCCACGATCAGGTAAATATTGGAGGCAGTATCCTCCGGCACATAAATAAAGTCATCTTTTTTATAGCGGATAAACTCGTGCTTATCGCCCATCTTCTTTACTTTGTGCGGGCAAAGAATATGGTAAAGATTTACACTTTCAAAGTACCAGAGTGCTGCTGCTGATGAAGTTGCCATACCTGCTTAATTCATATTACTGATATACCGTATGAGGGATCTTACACTTAGTGAAATCTGGATTTACCCGGTGAAATCATTGGGAGGAATACGTTTATCGTCCAGCAAAGTTATGGAAAAAGGACTTTTATATGACAGACGGTTTATGCTGGTTGATGAAAGTGGAAAATTTATGACGCAGCGTGTATACCCGAAGATGGCCTTGTTCAAACTTTCCATAGCCGATAACACGCTTACGGTGCATCATCAGCACGATACACTCACTATACCGGTAGTACCAAAGCCGAAGGAAGCTGCAGCTTCCGTTCAGATATGGGAAAATATAGTGCAGGCGCACGAAGTTGATACTGCCTATAGCACATGGTTTACCGAGCGGCTGGGTATAAAATGTAAACTTGTATTTTTCCCGGAAGAATATGAACGCCCGGTTGATCCTGCCTATAAAGTAAATGATGAACAGGTAAGTCTTGCCGATGCATATCCTTTTCTGATCATCGGACAATCATCATTGGATGATTTGAATGCGCGGTTAAAAGAAGCTGTACCGATGAATCGTTTCAGACCTAATTTTGTTTTTACCGGAGGCGATCCGTTTGAAGAAGATCACTGGCGGAACTTTCAAATTGGCAGCAATGGTTTTATAGCGGTAAAACCTTGTGCGCGTTGTGTACTCACTACGGTAAATCAGGATACTGCCGAGAAAGGTGTAGAGCCGTTGAAGACGCTGGCATCGTATCGTACACGGAATAGTAAAGTATATTTCGGACAAAACCTGGTAGCAACCAATCACACGGAAATAAAAGTAGGAGATAAAATAACCCTCGGATAATTATATATACAGATCATTTGACACATGACGTCCCTTTATCTTAAAGCTGTTCACATCATTTTTATTGTTACGTGGTTTGCCGGACTTTTCTACATGCCGAGGCTTTTCGTTTACATCATTGAATCGCACGCCAAGTCTGAACCGGAAAAGAGTATACTGTTAAGGCAACTTAACCTGATGGCTTCGCGTCTGTGGTATGGCATTACGTGGCCATCGGCTATTATTACGTTGGGGATGGGAACATCGCTTCTCATCAATCAACCCGAATGGCTCAGCATGGGGTTTATGCACATGAAGCTCACGCTTGTTTTTCTGTTGTATCTATACCATGTTTCTTTGCAGGTGATCCTGAATCAACTTAAAAAAGGAACGGTAAAATATACATCCCAGCAAATGCGTTTGTGGAATGAAGTGTCTACATTATTTCTGATCAGTATTGTATTTTTGATCGTTCTAAAAAATGCCTTGAGCATGCTGTGGGGGCTCGCAGGGTTACTCGCAGTGGTTATACTGATCATGACAGGCATGAGAGTTTATAAAAAATTCAGAAAAGATGAATAACAAGTCAATGGCAAATAACAGCGTGATAAAATATGTAATGTTCCTGGCGATCGCATCAGGTCTTTTATTCGCATCCTGTGCTGAAAAGAAAGAAGCAGCGCTTCCCATCTTTGGTGAGAAGGAAGTACAGAACGGAGATACTATATATCATACCATTGCTGATTTCAAGTTTGTTGATCAGGACAGCGCCTTTGTTACCAACGAGACGTTTAAAGACAAGATATATGTAGCGGATTTCTTCTTTACGTCTTGCCGTACGATTTGTCCGATCATGAAAACTCAAATGCTGCGGGTATATGATTCTATCCAGAATGAACCGGATGTATTATTACTCTCGCACAGTATAGATCCGGAATATGATACCGTTGGCTTACTGCATGACTACGCCGAGCGTCTCGGTGTTAAAAGTGACAAGTGGCATTTTGTTACCGGCTCCAAAGAAGACATCTATAAAATAGCGCAGACCAGTTACTTTGCTACCGCGATGGAAGACAAGTCTGAACCGGATGGTTTCATTCACAGCGGTGCATTTCTGCTGATCGATAAAGACAAAAGAATACGGGGCAAGTACGATGGTACAAAAGAAGAAGATGTGAATCGTTTACTCGCAGAAATTCAGCGCCTGAAAAAAGAATATGCGAAGTAAGCTCGTGGCAGAAAGCGGAAAGAAGATGCGGCATATATCTATAGTGTTGAGCTTTCTGCTTTTGGCATTTGGGTTTCAATATTGCTCCGGCAAAAAATCTGATTCCAATATATCATCAGAAGCACCGGTTAAGCAGCAGCAGTATTATGTTCAGGGCGAGCAGCTATACCTGAAACATTGCAGTAACTGCCACCAGAAAAATGGTACCGGGCTCGGACTGCTATATCCGCCTCTGGCAAAGTCAGACTACGTGGACAATAATTTTGAATCCGTTATATGCCTGATGCGCTACGGCATTGAAGGCGAACTGGTAGTGAATGGAAAAAGTTTTAACAAGGCTATGCCGGGTATACCTTCCCTCTCTGACCTGGAGATAGCCGAGATTGCAACGTATCTATATAATACCTGGGAACATCAACGCGACAGCATTGAGCTGAAAGATGTGAGCCGGATACTGGATAATTGCAGGGAAGTATCTGTATCAAAGTAAAAATTTCAGAGAGGTCGTCATGACTAAATTAACCGGTAGTATAGTTGTTCTATACTTTATCATCACTTCTGCATTCGGACAACCGTCCGATCTTTTTTCCGAAGGACTTATTCTTGAAAAAGATTTTAAGGTAGAAGCAGCCCTGCAGAAGTACGAGCTGTTCATCAAATCGCATCCTCATCACGCGCAGGCGTTAACACATGCCAGTCGCATGCTCTCAAATATAGGCGGACGTTTACCGCTTGATAAAAAAGAAGAGAAGCAGAATTATTATGCCCGCGCCAAGGCGTATGCTGTTCGTGCTATAGCATTGAACAACAATGACACCGAAACACATTTAGCCTATATTATCGCCATTGGACTTATGACTGAAGTAGCCGGCTCGCCCCGCGAAAAAATTCAGGATGCCAAGACAATATATAGTGAAGCAGAGACGCTTCTTAAACTGGACTCTACGTTTGCTCCTGCTTATTTTATACTCGGCAAATGGCACTTTGAGTTAGCACGTCTTACCTGGATTGAACAAATGGCCTGCAAACTTTTCTTC
>CAMLLI010000555.1 GCA_946480685.1 uncultured Flammeovirgaceae bacterium
CTGATTTCAACGGAAGGTTAGCTATAGCATTTTCAAGATCAGAGATGATGAGGGTATATACTTCATCTGCCGATGCACGCGGTTTATCTTCACCGATTGCTTTCGCGTAGGTTTCCATTAAAGGCACTCCGCCCCATATCGTTACGAGATCGAAGTAAGCTAAGGCTCGCAAAAATTTAGCTTCTGCTACCACACGCAATTTCAATTCTTCAGTAACATTTTCGGTAGCCTTCGGTGCGTTATCGATTACCTGGTTAGCCTGATGAATAAGTCTATACCATCCGCGCCAAACCTGCATAAGCACTCCGTTCGATGCATCGTGTGTCCCAGTCAGTAATTGTCCACGATGCGTTTCTAGCTGACCACCACCCGATGCTACATCGTCACCGCGCATGTCGTGCAGGAAGAAATACTCGCGACAAAAAAGATCAAGGCTTTGCAAGCTTGAGTAAACTGCATTTACACCACCTACGATCTGATCGCCATTTTTATAGAATGAATCCGGTGTAAATTCATTGGGATTACTCTTGTCCAGTATACTGTCGTTACACGATAACGCGAACGCCAGCGTACCGATCAGTGATAATATTAATTTTCTTTTCATTGCAATGCTTATTAATGAATCAGATGAAAATCGTTTTTAAAATCCTACCTGTATTCCGACTACTATACTTCTTGCCTGCGGAAACTGGCCGTAGTCTATACCCGAGGTAAGACCGTTGGTACTCAGGTTCCGGTTTCCAATCTCCGGATCGTATCCGCTCTTGTACTTGGTAATCGTAAGCAGGTTTTGCATGGTGGTATATATTCTCAGTCGTGTTACGGCACCGGCTGTGAAAGAACCCGGTGATGAAAAATTATACCCCAGTGTCAGGTTCTTGATTCGGAAATACGAACCGTCTTCTACAAAACGATCAGAAGCTCTGGCATTTTGATTCGGGTCGCCGGATATAGCACGCGGAACATTTGTGTTTGGGTTTTCGGGAGTCCATCGGTCCAGCACCGCAGTGCCGGCATTGAACAACCTGGTCATACCTTCCAGGTCATACTTTACGATACTATATATTTCATTTCCGGAAACACCTTGCAAAAACAACGAGGCATCAAATCCTTTCCAGTTGGCAGAGAAATTTACACCGTACGAAAAATCCGGAAGGAAGTGTCCAACATTGGTTTTGTCTTCGGCATTCAGTATACCATCGCCGGTAACATCTTTAAAGCGAATGTCTCCTGCGCGTGCATTAGGCTGCATCGGATGAGCCTCGCCTTCCTGAAATATACCATCTACTACATAGCCGTTAAAATAACCTATAGGCTCTCCTACTTTGGTGAGCGTCAGGTTATCGCCATACCAGTCGCCTTGTGCAATGGTAGTACCTTCTTCACCCAAGCTAAGTACTTCGTTTTTGATGAAGGATATATTTCCGGAAACACCAAAGGTTAAATTACCGGATGATTTTTCATAACCGAGTTCGAGTTCAACACCTTTGTTTTCAACTTCACCAACGTTATCAAACGGGTTTACATCATAACCGAAAGACAGCGGAATAGGACGTGAAATAATCATGTCTTTTGTTTTGTTGTTGAAGTACTCAACCGACAAGGTCAACTGGTTATTGAGAACGCCCAGGTCCAAACCTATATTTGTCATATACGTTGATTCCCATGTGAGATTGGAGTTAGCAAGTGCGCGGATCGTATACCCTGTTACCGCGGCACCACCGATCTGGTAGATCTGGTTACTGGATATTGTGGACATCCATGCATAGTCTCCACTGCTGTTGTTCCCCGTTACGCCATAACTTGCACGAAGTTTAAGATCACTAACGATATCGTTGTTTACCAAAAACGATTCTTCACTGATACGCCATCCGGCTGATACAGCGGGAAAGTTACCCCAGCGGTTTGAAGGACTAAAACGTGAAGATCCATCGCGTCTGAACGAAGCGCCAAGTAAATATTTACCAGCGTACTCATAGTTTATTCTTCCGATATAGGAGATCAACGCAGACTCTGATTTATCGCCGTTGAAACTGATTTTCGATAAGCCAACCGGTTGGTATATATCATTGGATATAGCATTCTCACCAGCTCCTGTAATCTGCGAGAACTTGTTCGTTTGTTGTTCAGCAACTACCGTTGCGTTTACTGAATGCTTTCCAAATGTTTTGTCGAATGTTAACTGATTGGTAAGAAGTACAGAAGTAAAGTCCTGACGGTTCTGATTCACCAATGCTGCTGCACGATTTGAATATCCGCCGGTGTTATACGCTGCGGAGTGACTTCGTTGTGTATAGGCTACATAGTCAATACCAGCCTTGAAGCGGTACGTGAGGAAATCAAAGATCTTTACATCTACATACGCATTACCAAGGAGCTTTAGTCGCTGCTGATTTTGTTTATCCTGTAAAGCAATTCTTACAGGGTTCTCCGGATCAGAACCATCTACACTCTGTGCACCAAAAAATCCACCGAAGTTATCCGGATTATATACCGGAAAATAAGGAGAGCTTCGGAACATGTGCTGCAGTTGTGTTCTTCCTCCAGACTGCTGTTCTACTTTACGCTCATCATACGCTACATAAAAGTTCTGACCTACTTTTACGCGCTTCGATACATTATGATCTGTATTTAATCGCACGTCACCTCTTTGATAGCCTGTGCCGAGCATGATGCCTTCCTGTTCGAAGTAGCCGAAGGAGGCAAACATTTTTGATGCCGCAGAGCCTCCTGATAATTCTACTTTGTGTTGTTGAATGCGGCCTGTTCTGAACATTTCGTCCTGCCAGTCGGTGTTGGTTTGTCGGAAGGTCTGCGAGGTTTGTGAGTTGATCGGTTGATCCAGTCCTCCCAGCTCAATTCTGTCCGGTACACCGGAGCCAACCACTACATCCGGGTCGCTGCCGTTGGTTTCATTCTTATATATATCAGCATTGGTCATCAAATCCGTAGCGAAGTCTATATATTGATTTGTATTCAACAGATCAAGCTTTCGCCAGGGCTGCTCCACTCCGTAGTAACTATCGAAATTTACAGTGAGTTTTTTATTGAGTGATCCGCTTTTGGTTGTGATCAGCACAACACCATTCGATGCTCTTGAACCGTAGATCGCTGCAGCGCTTGCATCTTTCAATACATCCACTGACTCTATATCTTTCGGGTTAAAACTATTCAGATCTGATGTTGGAAATCCGTCTACTACAAATAAAGGATTAGCGTTGTTGATGGTACCGACACCGCGTACGCGGATGATCGGAGCTTCACCAGGCGCACCGTTGTTCGTAACAGAAACACCGGCTATACGACCTTGCAAAGCCTGTCCTACATTCACTACCGGTTGTGCACTGATCTCTTTGGCAGATACAGAAGATATAGCGCCTGTTAATGATGCTTTCTTCTGCGTACCATAACCCACCACAACAACTTCACCCAATTGCTGAACATCTGGCTTCAGCGCTATAGTGATGTTGGTTTGATTACCGACTACAATTTCCTGCGATACATATCCGATAAAGCTTACTACCAGTATCGCTGCATCGTCTGGAACTTCGAGAGAGAACCCGCCTTCGGTATCCGTGGTTGTTCCAATTGCCGTTCCCTTTATCAAGACATTTGCGCCTGGTATAGGACTGTTATTCTCATCGGTAACACGTCCTTTGACAAGTATAGCTATATCTGTATCCGGATTTGCATTGCCGGTCTGATCAACGTAAGTCTCCAGAACGGGATCGCTCTCGCTGTTGTCTGTCCTTACTGTATCCGTTTCTTTTCGGATACCCGATGAAGCGGACGTGCGTACGATGGAATATGTAGACTTGTTGATCTTCCTATACCTTAATCCTATAGGGGCCAACACTGCACTCAGCGTCTTTTCAAGATTGTTACTATACGACACTTTTCCAATTACCTCTTTGCCGTCAACTACGGTTGACTCATATACAAAAGAGACTTTAAAATGAGTCTGTATTTCCGAAAGCACCTCGTGCAGCGAGCGCTTTGCCTGGGGAGAAAGCGTATTGATTCTTTTCGCATCCGCATATAAATGCCCCTGGGCATTTATCATCTGTGCCGAACTCAGAAGTGCTATACTCAAACAGCACCATCTCAAGTAGCGATTAATAAAGTAGTGTCTCATCATGATTGGTTTGGGTTGTTTAGTTATTCAATAGATATACTAATGGTGTTTCGATGATATAGTAACCAG
>CAMLLI010000556.1 GCA_946480685.1 uncultured Flammeovirgaceae bacterium
ATCCAGTTCACGTCCTTCACCGGTACGTCTTTCGTTGGATCGAGTAGCATGATCTTCATGCGGGCGCGTTTCTCCTGGATCAGCAACGGGTGGTCTACCCGGTTTCCTTCAACAATGCCGATATAGGGTTGTTTGTATTTTTTGTGTATCCAGAGATAACAGAACATCTTGTTGTTATAGCAATAGAAAGGCATGCTGTACTTCCATTGCTCGGTTAGGTTTGGATCGAACCGGAGGATCAGGGAACGCAATGCCAGCATATAACTTTTTACCGGCTCTTCCTCCTCATGAAAATAGAGATCAATTGGTTTCACAACATTCACAGCTATACCTAAATGTAAGCATGTGATAACCATAATAAAAAAGGCGCAGGAGAAATTTACTCCGCGCCCTTTCTTCTTTTTTGTACCGCCTTGTATTGGTGATTACCGGCCGTTTATAGGCATGGTAGTCTTGAAATTAATTTTTTTTACCTCATCACTCGCAGCCAGTATCTTTTTAAGCTCGTCTTCTTCCTTGGAGGAAGACTCTGCTACACCGCTGATCTTTTCAGCGAGCAGGTCAGAGAAGAACCAGATCGAACCGGCCAGCATCGAGCTGATGAGTACGCTGGTAAAGATCGTTGGCAGAGCCACATCCCAAACTTTATAGTATAGCAGGTTGGTAGCAAAAGAGGCTACAGCATATACTTTGGAAGGTGTGGGTTTGTTGTTGAGAATGAACATCAGTATCGCAGCTTCAATGGCCAGGGCAAAGATGAAAGCGTGTACCCAGTTGGCAATGGTGATGTGATAAGATGCGATTTCAAAACTGAGATCGAATACACGTACCGTTTCAAAGAGGTACATCGTGTGTATGATCTGAGAGGTTATGACCAGTAAAAGCGTCAGAAATATAAAAATCTCTGAACGCAAAAAGTCAATTGCTTTCTTCATGTAGGTTTGAGGTATTCGAGTTATTGTATAATACCCGACAAAGATTACATGTGCGATTCAGACCAGAAATTGACTATCGTACCGCGACTTGCGGATGTATGGTATTCATTCGAAATGTCATTTTTTACGAAAACTATATCGGGCTGGTAACCGTACACACCCGTTTTTATCGACAGGATTATATAAGTCGCGACCAACTACATGCTCCCGTATACTCAGGTATAACTATATACCACTACCCTGTCCGTTGTGTCTTGTGTTTCTGAACAATTGCAGCGAAAAGATTCAAGGCTTATTAAACCATTACACTGGCTACGCTATGGTTTTTCGCCCGTACCAATCGGGTAATCATTTCGTGACCACTCACTCCATGAACCCACGTATAGTTTCGGACCTTCTATACCGGCTTCTTTCATCGCGAGTAGCGTGTGACAGGCCGTAACTCCGGAGCCGCAATGAACGATAACACGCTCCGGTTTACGATTGCCGATCGCTTCCTTATACCGCGCGGCCAGTTCGGAAGCCGGAAGAAATTTACCATCAACCCCAAGGTTCGCGATATAGGGTATATTTACTGCTCCGGGTATATGGCCGGCAACCTGGTCAATCGGTTCACTCTCACCACGATACCTATAGCCTTCGCGTACATCAATCACCAGGTAATCCGGATTTTGAACTACGTCTTTTACAGTGGCTATATCGACCACCGGCAGCGGAGTTTCCTGTACCGGGTAATGCGTTGTGCTTGGCCTGCCCGGGATCTCGGACGTTATAGGTATACCTGCTTTGGACAACGCATCGAGTCCTCCACTTACTACTGTAACATTCTTATGACCAACTGCTTTCAGCATCCACCAGAAACGGGCCGCTGCGTTGGCGCCTCCTTTATCATCATATACTATAACATGTGTATCAGGGGCTATGCCGAGTGAACCGAGAAAAGCTCCAAAGGTCTTCATATCCGGTAATGGATGGCGGCCACCGTTGGCAGCGTTGTCTGTCTTTTCCGAAAGCTGCGTTTCCAGATCAACAAAGTGTGCACCGGCTGCGTGGCCTGCTATATAGCGTTGATAAGCATCGGCTCCTCCCCGTGCATCGATCAAAACGGCATTGTGTTTTTGGATATGCGACATCACATCTTCGGCATGAAGTATATACATAACTTTTACGGGTTACAGTTTCTCAATCAGTGTTTGCTTCGTTTACTTTCTATAAATTCATCCATGCGCGACAGTAGTCTCCACCATTCCGAACCATCATCACGCATCACACGTATAGCACCGGCACGCACGAGGATTTTCCGAAGTTCATCTTCTTCGAATCCGCCCAGGTGATTTTTCAATGTCTCAAAAGAGCGGTCGGTGAAAGACTTGTGATTCAAAAAATGCCGGGCTGTCGTCTCGGCCATGAACTCGGTTTTGTACTCTTCCTGCTTGAGCTTTACTTCCTGGTCAAACCGTTGTTTCTGTAGCAGATAAGACGTGAGTCCACCTACAATACCGCCCACAACAGTGCCGAGTAAAGCGAGTATAGCGCTTTCCATAGTTAAGGGTAATTTGGGTCATTACTATACTAAAGGAAAATAATTGCCACTGAATTTCCAACAACCTGGGTGGGCCGTTTTACTTATGCTGTTCAACCAACGTCAAAGCCTTGTAGAAGTTTTTCTTCTCAGCCTGCAGGCGTAACATATCATTAACGTTAAGCTTGGGAAGCCGGTTTGCTTTACTTTCCAGCGTTGCTATAAAATCACTCCACATTTTTGTAAACTCTTCACTTGCTGACGCTATACCTTTGCGTTCATGCAACCAGTCGCGTGCTGCCAGTGCTATTCCAAAACTTATACTTTCTATAGCGGTAATCGATAGCTTCTCAGATTTCTTTACCTGGTCGGTTATATACTCTTCCAGCACTTTTACTTCTGCATCGAGCAAGGTTAAAGCAAAGATGAGGTGCTCGCAGTAGCTGGCATTATACTTCATCAACTGAATGATATCCTCCTCTAATTCCTTTCGGCCACTGAGACCGATGATCCATGCTGCTACTTTTGCCGGACGCCACGAAGATTTAAGCATGATGGAAAGCTGGGCGTTATCCAATTCGTGAGACAGAAGTCTCAGGTTCCTGAAAAGGTCGGGGGCTTTTTCAGGCTCTCTGATGAAGTTGGCGTTCATCAGCAACAGGTAGTATGGCTCAACATACTTTGGATGAAAAGTATAATCGATCATAGCAGTAGCGAATCTACTGCTTGTGCGCGGGATAATGAAGTAAAATCAATTCTTCCTGCGGCTTTTACTTTCGGCAACGGGCTTGTCGGGTATAAAATCCCTGGGAGAACATCCCATTTCCTGCGCCAGTTTGTTGAGGTGGTTGAGATTATATTTACTGGCAGAATCCGGACTTTCGATCTGCCCTATAAATCCGCGGGAAGCGTTCAGAAACATAGCTATATCATCCTGCGTCAGGTTTTTCTTCAGGCGCAGTTCTTTCACCTTATCGATTACTTCTATTTCGAATTTGGATTTTTTTGCCATTAAGAATGAAGAATATAGTAATACACAACAGCCAGAAAAAACGTCAGGGTTTATTCAGCAAGCGGAGAATCCGACATCAATTGTAAGATCATGCCATATATGGCAAGTGCCTCAAGAACTATAGCAAATATAAACCGGAGGTGCCTCACTACTAAAGTCAAATCAATCAACCGCAACAGATTGTTTAAACTCCTGCAGGCTTTGCCATTGAATATAGATTAATCCTGGTATTAAAAGAAATGCATGTAAAAGATATAGCAGCAGCGTTTCCACGACAATCCTTTGCGCACAGCACTTATTTAGTCCTAACCTTTACTACAGCCTGATGTACCGCAGCAAACAATGCTATCCGTTGCTGGTTAAGTTTTAACCCGACCGCCGAAGCCTTTTCGGGTATATTGTTGGCGATCATCCAGCGCAGCACTTTTATTTTATACTTCGGAAAGTTTTTATCGATCCTCTCCTTGATAACTTTGGTAAAGATTTCGAATACTATAAATCCGATAACGATGGAAAGTATCCATTCCAGGTTGCTGAAGGTAGCTTTGTCAACAATAGTCTTCTTCGCAGTCAGGCCCCACAGGTTCTTTATACTCCGCGTTTCAAAGAACCTCGACACGAGACTTGTTGCCGACATACCAATAAGAAATCCCAGAAAATTACCGGTGAGCTGATCGTACAGGTATCGTAATACTACTTTGCCACTCAAAAACTTTTTCATAGTCAATC
>CAMLLI010000557.1 GCA_946480685.1 uncultured Flammeovirgaceae bacterium
ATATCACTGCAGGCTACGGTAAACGCAGCCATCATACAGAATATTATACACACTAACCATCGATCGGTATCCATAACTCATAGACATTATTTTGTTATCATCAAAAAAGAAAAAACAATGCCTGTAATTTTTTTTCATTTTTATACGTTCCGAAAACGTTGACAGAATTTTTGAGACAACTTTTCCTCTATATTATTAGTTAATACTTTCATAAGTTTACGCAACGTCTTTTTATACCATGTCTACGAAAAGTAATTCCCAGAATAAAGATTGTGATGTAGTATTGATCGGTGCCGGGATTATGAGCGCCACGCTTGGCGTTTTATTGAAGGAACTGGAACCAGAACTCACCATTGAAATTTACGAACGGTTGGATGTAGCGGCTGCAGAAAGCTCTGACGCCTGGAATAATGCCGGTACAGGTCACTCCGCGTTTTGTGAACTAAATTACACACCTGAAAAAGCGGATGGCTCGATCGATATATCCAAGGCTATAAAAATTGCCGAGTCGTTTGAGATCTCGAAACAATTCTGGGCATACCTCATCCAGAAGAATCATATACAAATACCGGAGAGCTTTATAACTCCTATTCCGCACATGAGTTTTGTGTGGGGACAGGAGAATGTAAACTATCTGCGCAAGCGTTACGATGCGCTTCAGACGAATCCGTTGTTCAAGGGCATGGTATACTCCGAAGATCCGAATCAACTTGATCAATGGATACCGTTGATCATGAAAGGACGTGATCGCGAGGAAAAAATCGCGGCTACGCGCATGGACCAGGGAACGGACGTAAACTTTGGTGCGCTTACCCGCAGCATGTTCAGCATGTTGCAGGAATTACCAGGCGTTACCATGCACTTTAACCATGAAGTGCGCGACTTGAAAAAAGAAGACAATGGTAACTGGAAGATCAAAGTAAAGAACCGCGCTACAGGCGAGAAGCGTAAGATACGTTCGAAGTTTATATTTATCGGTGCCGGTGGTGGTTCACTTCGTCTGCTCGAAAAATCAGATATACCGGAAGGACGTGGCTTCGGTGGTTTCCCGGTAAGCGGGCAATGGCTGAAGTGTACAAACCCTGCGGTAATTGAACAACACCAGGCGAAAGTATATGGTAAAGCGGCTGTGGGCTCCCCTCCTATGTCGGTGCCTCACCTGGATACGCGTATCATCAACGGTGAACGTGCATTGCTCTTCGGACCATACGCTGGTTTCTCTACCAAGTTTTTGAAAGAAGGATCGTACTTCGATCTTATCAAATCGATACAGCACGATAACATTATACCGATGCTGGCAGCGGGTATTGATAATATACCGTTGACCAAGTATCTCATCAACCAGGTACGTCAGTCTCCGGAAGACCGCCTCGAAGCGTTGAAAGAGTTTTACCCGGAAGCCAAAATGGAAGACTGGGAATTGGAAGTTGCCGGACAGCGCGTACAGGTAATTAAAAAAGATAAAGAGCATGTTGGTGTGCTTGAATTCGGAACCGAAGTGGTAAGCGCTGCTGATGGAAGTATAGCTGCGTTGCTCGGTGCATCTCCCGGAGCATCTACAGCAGTATCGATTATGCTTACGTTGTTGCAACGTTGCTATGGCGATAAACTCAAGTCGCACGCATGGCAATCGAAACTAAAGCAAATGATTCCGTCATACGGACAAACGCTGGCTGATAATCCTGAGTTGCTGCAGGAAACCCGCTCGATGACCAACGAAGTGTTGGGACTCAACACGGTAACGGCCTGATATCGCCAACAAGATATATACGTATATATAGGATTGCACCTCGAAACAGGTGCAATCTTTTTTTATACCGATAGGTGTTATACTTTATAAATTTATATATACATACCACGTATTGCTTCATTCAACACTAACCACAACATTTTTTTATCGAAGCGTGTAAACGTAATGGTATCAGTGCCTGGCGCACGGGCATGATTTTTTGATTGTTATGGAAATCATTTAAAATCCCTCCAATCCCCATAACCTATGACAATCCTTGCGAATGGAACCGTAATTGATTACGTACAAACCGGTGACGGTGAAATCACCCTGCTTTTTGTTCATGGTGCATTTATCAACAAAGACTATTGGCGCGAGCAGGTAGAATATTTCAAAACGAATTATTCTGTAGTGGCCATTGATCTGCCCGGTCATGGCCAGTCCGGAAGAGATCGTGTTAACTGGACGATCCACGAATTCGGTAAAGATATCGTAGCCCTCATTGATTTATTGAAACTGTCAAATGTAGTCTTGATCGGTCACTCCATGGGCGCTGATATTATTCTCGAAGCAGCTTCCATGCGTAAAGATTCTATCATTGGTGTTGTTGTGATTGATGCATTAAAGAATGCCGGTGAAGAATTGAATGAAGAAGTACAACAACAAGTGGATTCCATTCTCGAACAGCTCAACACCAATTTTGCTGATACGGTGGAGACTTATGCAATGCAAGGTTTATTGTCGCCGGATACCGATCCTAAAATTACGCACACCATCATAAACGATTATCGAAACGCGTATCAGCCCATGGGCCTGCGCTCGGTGCAGGATGTATTCAACTATCCTACACGCGAACGCGAATTGTTACAATCACTGCCTTTCAAGATATACCTGATAAACGTTGACTATATACCCACCAACGAAGAGTTGCTGCGCAAATATGCCAGTGGCGGTTACGAGTTACACATCATTCATGGCACCAGCCATTTCCCCATGCTGGAAGAACCACAGGTGCTTAACGAAGCACTTGAAAAGGTTATCGACAAGATCAACGAAGAGCTGATCCTGGTGCGATAAACCAACGGCCAACATATCGTTTTTCTTCTCCTATAGTATACATTAAAGGATATACGAGTGATCACGGCATGTCCACAAACATTCCGGTGATTTAATTGTTTCCGTTTTATGACGTATGTTTGACGTTACGATTTTCCTATGAAAGTTCTTTTGGTAGAAGATGAGCCGAATGTAGTATCGTTTATTCGCAGGGGATTGATTGAAGCCAATCATGAAGTTTCCGTAGCGATGGATGGCGTTACAGCGTGGCAGATGATCCAGGCAAACACGCCCGATCTGATCATACTCGACATCATGCTGCCTTCCATGAACGGAATCGAATTATGCCGCAAGATCCGCGGTCAGCAGATACCAACGTCTATCATCATGTTAACGGCACTGGGAACTTCTGAAAATGTAGTAACGGGCCTGGACTCGGGTGCGGATGACTACATGATCAAGCCGTTCAAGTTTTCGGAACTGCTGGCACGTATGACTGCCGTTACACGAAGGGCTACCGGCCAGGCTGCACCGGATGTTATTACCATTGACGACCTTATTATTGATACCCGTGGAAAAACTGTAAAGCGTGGCGATGACCGCATTACGCTTACCGCTAAAGAATATAACCTGCTTGAATTTCTGGCGCGCAATAAAGGCCGCGTTTTTACACGTATGGAAATACTTGAACGCGTGTGGGATATTAACTTTGACATGAATACCAACGTAGTAGATGTATATATCAATTACCTGCGCAGAAAAGTAGACAAGCAACGTGACAAAAAACTTATTCAGACAGTGGTTGGAATCGGCTATGTACTACGCGAAGAGGAGGCATAGCCCTATACTATATTTACTGCGGTCCAACGCCTGTACATGACAATCCGTTCCAAAATAGCGCTCGTCTTTACCCTGATGACTGGCACCATCCTGTTGCTGCTCATTGGCTGTGTATATATACTCTCTATTCAGCATGCGCATACTATATTTTTCACACGACTAAAAGTAAGAGCATCGCTGGCGGCTGAAAGTCATTTCGGAGTAACGGAAATCAACAGCAGTGTAGTAAAAGAAATACGCGAACGCCACTTGCAGCGATTGCCGCGCGAGAAAGAATATTTTATCTATGATGATTCTCTTTACCTCGAACACGTGCAACAGCAGGTGCCCGATATACCGGAGTCGTTTATACAAGACTTAAAGCAAAACGGCTTTGCAGAATATAATCGCGGCTTCCTTCATTTTTCCGGAAGTACCTATACCTCTGCCAATGGTCGTAATTTTGTTATCGCTTCTGCCTACGATGAGACATTTGAAAATCACATCACTTTTCTGCGAAACGTTTTACTGGTAGGCTTCATGTTCAGTTGCATCATCGTCTTTGCACTCGGGCGTATATTTGCCTCGCGCAT
>CAMLLI010000558.1 GCA_946480685.1 uncultured Flammeovirgaceae bacterium
GTTCTTCATGTTCCAGAATGTACTTGATGGTAAGCCTTGGTCACTGGCACCTACTATTCCGCTGGTTCTGTTTGCTTTCTTTCAATTGAAGTTTGCTATCATTACTCCGGCGCTTATCACAGGTACATTTGCTGAGCGTATCCGCTTCAAGTCATATATACTCTTCCTCGTACTTTTCTCATTGATAATATATGCGCCATTAGCACACTGGACATGGCATCCGGAAGGCTTCCTGTTCAAGTGGGGTGTTCTTGATTTTGCCGGTGGTACAGTTGTACATATGTCAGCTGGTTTCGCAGCGCTTGCAGCATCTATATATTTGCGTAACAAAGGTGAAGCTAAATCACATATATCTCCTGCTAACATTCCATTCGTATTGTTGGGTACAGGTTTACTGTGGTTCGGTTGGTTCGGTTTCAATGCAGGTAGTGCATTAGCAGCTGGTCCGTTAGCAGCTTCAGCGTTTGCTACAACAAACACAGCGTCAGCAGCAGCAGGTCTTGCGTGGATTCTGTTCGATGCCACAAGAGGTAAAAAACCATCTGCCCTCGGCTTCTGTATAGGTGCGGTTGTAGGTCTTGTAGCCATTACACCTGCTGCAGGTTTTGTAACAATCCCATCAAGCTTGTTCATCGGTACATTCGCTGCACTGATCAGTAATATAGTAGTATCATGGAAGTCTAAAACTTCTTTGGAAGATACACTCGATGTATTCCCTTGCCACGGTGTAGGTGGAGCAGTAGGTATGGTAATGACCGGCTTGCTTGCTAACGTAGCTGTTAACGCAGCGAACACAACAGGTAACGGTTTATTCTTCGGTGAAACAGCGCTGTTCATTGTACACATGAAAGCACTGGTAGTGGTTGTTGCCTATTCATTTGTTGGAGCACTTGCACTTCTGAAAGTTACTGACTTGGTATTCGGACTAAGCATTACTCCGGAAGAGAAGAAGGTAGGTTCAGACTACAGCCAGCACGGTGAAAATCTATACCCGATGGATTTCAGCGAACTGAAAGAGAAAGTTGTTTAACAGAAGGCCGGGAAACCGGCCTCTAGATAGACTCATTAACCAATTTCAACAAACCAAACCAAACCTAAACCTAAACCTTATGAAAAACTGCCCATCTCAATCCAAGGGAAGTACTTGAAGAAATTGCCCGATTCTATTTAGAGACCCCGCTGTCTAAAGTAAAGCGGAGACAGCAAAAAATCTTGTGAGGTGTAAAAGCACCTTTCCGGGATACTTATGGCCTTATGTTAAACCAACACATTACAAAAACATGAATTTTAAAAATATACGCTCCATATATACTATTGCACTCTTGACTTTTTCATTCGCTGCATATAGCCAATCAGACTCAACCAAGACATTCACGTTGTCTGGTTCAGTAGATACTTATGTGCACACTTCACTGGGCGCTGTCAATGGTGCTTTTGGGAGTTTCGGCCCCACTACTGCTTTTGCAAACCTCAAAGGCTTTTCGTTAGGAATGGTAAACCTGATTGCGTCATATCAAGGTGAGAAGGCAGGTTTTGTTGGCGATGTTGTATTTGGTCCAAGAGGTCGTGACGCTGTTTTCTATAGCAACCCTGCAGTAGGTTCATATACCGGTCAGCGTATCATCAACCAATTGTATGCGTACTATAAAATATCAGATGCAGTTACATTGAACATGGGACAGTTCAACACTTTCGTGGGATACGAAGTGATCTCGCCAGCAGTTAATGTTAACTATTCTACATCATACTTGTTCTCAAACGGACCATTCAATCATACTGGTCTTCGTGCAGACTTTTCTTTCGGTGATGGTGGCGTAGCAAAATTAGCCATCATGAACCCTACGGACATGCTCGAATTCAACCCGGTTAATACCTATACTATCGGTGCACAGATCGGTAAGACAACAGATGCAGGTGGTGTTTGGTTGAACCTCTTGTATGGTGATCAGGATGGCACACTGGATGAAGATGATTTTGATGGAAACTTAATTGCATCGGCAGGAAATCTTTTCCAGGTTGATGTTACTACCGGCTGGACCTTGAGCGATGCATTCTTCCTGGGGGCAAACGCTTCTTATCAGACGATCGCTTCAGGTCAACGCTTTACCGGAACAGGAGCTGTTGTAGATATCGATGGTGATGCAACTTCTTTCTTTGGTGTTGCAGTATATCCGAAGTTAACACTGTCAGATGCATTTGCACTTGGTTTACGTGGTGAGTATTTCTCTACAGCGAAAGGACATCCGCTTGCATCACCGATTGGTGTTGATGCCAGTGGTGATGGTAACGTGATTGCAGCAACGCTTTCCGGTAACTATAAAGTTGGTGGATTGATAATCATTCCTGAAATCAGATTCGACAAAACTTCTGAAGATTCATATACCGATAAAGACGGAGATGCAACCGACACAATGACAACATTGACGCTTGCAGCAGTATATAAATTTTAATACTAAATATATAGCTGCGTGAATATATCACGCAGCTATATAAGCATACAGTATAGCAACAGACACGAAAACAAATTTTAAACTATAACAACAACTTAAACTTTTAACGACAACGCCCTATGTCAAAAACTAAATTAGAGTACATCTGGCTTGATGGTTATGTGCCGACACAAAGCCTTCGCAGCAAAACTAAAATTGTAAAGAATTTTGATGGTAAACTGGAAAGCTGCCCGGTTTGGTGCTTTGACGGTAGTTCTACTGAACAGGCTCCAGGTGGCTCTTCTGATTGTTTACTTAAACCGGTAGCTATATTTCCAGATCCTGCACGCAAAAATGCATACCTCGTAATGAACGAAGTATTAAGTCCGGATGGAACACCACACCCGTCCAACGGCCGTGCATTGATTGATGATGATGATAATGATTTCTGGTTCGGCTTCGAGCAGGAGTACTTCCTGTGGAATCCTGAAACCAACAAACCACTTGGCTTCCCGTCAAGCGGATATCCAGCACCACAAGGTCCTTACTATTGCTCTGTTGGTGCAAAGAATGCATTTGGTCGCGAGCTTGTAGAAGAGCATCTTGACTATTGCATCGAAGCTGGTATAAATGTAGAAGGTATAAATGCAGAGGTTGCTACAGGTCAGTGGGAATTCCAGGTGTTTGCCAAAGGTGCCAAAGCCGCTGGCGATCAGGTTTGGGTAGCTCGCTATCTGCTTGAAAGAACTGCAGAAAAATATGGTATCGCCATCAACTGGCATTGCAAGCCGCTGGGTGCAACCGACTGGAACGGTTCAGGTATGCACGCTAACTTCTCTAACTCATTGCTGAGAGAAGCAGGCTCAAAAGAAATCTACGACAGGGTGTGCCAGTCATTCGCTCCTGTAGTGAAAGAGCACATTGCTGTATATGGTGCTGATAACCACCTGCGCTTAACAGGTAAACACGAGACACAATCAATCGACAGATTCTCGTATGGTGTATCCGATCGTGGTGCTTCTATCCGTATACCTATTGCAACTGTTGATAACGGTTGGAAAGGTTGGTTGGAAGACAGAAGACCGAACTCTGCTGCGGATCCTTATAAAGTAGCAGCTCGCATTATCAAGACAGTGAAGACCGTTCCGGAGTACGCTACTTCGAACGGGCACTAAAAATACCCCTTTTCTTTCAGGGCGTCTGGTTGTAGTTGAAGTCGGGCAGAAATGTCCGGCTTCTTTTTAAAAAACAGCGATCTGAAAAAAATAAAAGTCATCGCATGGTTGATCTTGGTCGAACAACCTCTGCGATGACTTCTTTTTTATATATACTATATATTACCGCTAGATCCCGTTAGCGTTATCAAGCGGTTTGATGAATATATTCTTATACCATACTTCGTTGCCGTGATCCTGCAAATCGATATAGCCACTCTTCGTTAAACCATATCCCGGAAAATCTTTCCACTTGCTGGCAGCTCTGCGCTTGTTCCAGTCTTCTGAACCAAGTTCATATTCAACTACCTTGGTGTTGTTAAGCCAGTGCTCAACGTGATTACCCTGAACAATTATTTTACTTTGATTCCATTCGCCTACAGGCTTGGCAGCTTTCGCGGATGGCGGATGCATATCGTAATTGGCACCGGTTAACTGACCATCTTTCAGATCGCCCGGATAGCCTTCATCATCGATCACCTGGTATTCAGGACCAGAAGCATAGGGCTCATCAAAATCTTCGCTTACGCGGAACATAACACCGCTGTTG
>CAMLLI010000559.1 GCA_946480685.1 uncultured Flammeovirgaceae bacterium
AGGTGTTGATGTTAGAAGAGCAGAAATGCCTTAAGAGTATATCAACACTTCAACACATCAACACTTCAACACCCCAACACCCCAACACATTTTAAGGAGCAAGCTCCTGCAGACGTTGCTGCGCGCTCAACGCATACTCATCAAAGCCCTGCCGTGCAGCTTCCGCTGCATACGCCCGAAGCAATCTATAGGAGTTTGAATTAACCTGGATCGCCTCCGAAAGAATCGTATACGGCTTCATACTTTCTCCATCGCGAGCGCGGTAAAAATCCACGGCAGCGAGTATACCTTCTTCGAAGTATGGATTATACCGGCTTAGAATCTCAAAGTTTTTATGAGCATTGAGCGTATCACCGCTCGCTTCGTTAAGCAGTGCGGTATATAGTGTCTTCTCCAGTAATCGCGAAGCCGGAAATTCTATGCCTTTGTTGATCTGTGTGGCGAGTGGACGTAATTCTTTTCGCGATGCCAGCATGCGCAGTTCGAAATGACGCACATCATCGTATAACTCTTTATCGCTTAACTCGAGGCCGGCAATGCGGTTGAAAAAGCGTATAGCCGGACCGTATTCCTCTGCCCGATAATATTTACGACTGATGTCCAATAACGCCTGAGCTTTATAGTTCGCGTTGTTGAAGCTGTTCACGATGCGATCGAACAACACCGAGTCACGAAGCCCGATGCGATAGCGGCAGAATTGATACTTCTCGCCATCACTTAATGCCAGTGCATTCTGTGGCTGTAATACAAGTATATTTTTCAGTGTAGCCGCGATGCGCTGCTGCGATTCTTCTTTTCCTGCTGCTACAGTATCCCAAGCGGCCAGTGCCGGCCCCAGCAGGCCAGCTTCGGTAAGGGCTATAGCGTGATAGAATTTTGCGTTTTTATAATCATACGTATCAGCGTAGCCAAAGTACTCTGCTGCTATAGCAGGATTACCCTGCTCGAGTGCCCACAGTCCCATTACATAATTATACTTCCCCTGGTTGGCTTGTCCTACATATACCTGTTCGGCCAGAATAGCTAACGCCTGCGCTACATTTCCCTGGTGGTAGAATGCATAAGCCAGCGCAGCTTTCAGTGCAATGCTGAAGTCGCTGTTGAGTGAATCGGACGCTATAGCATACGCTCTTCGCGTGAAGGTTGTATCCAGTGCAGTAGCGTTTTTCAGGATATAGTTGTTCAGCAAGGTTGCTGATTTCAGGTCTAACCTTTTCTCAGCCAGCGGATCGATATTTACTTTTATAGGCTGGTTGTACAAACCGGCTAAAGCAAGTGCATTGGCCGTGGTGGCCGTTGATGTTGTGTTGAATACATTCAGAATGGAATCGGCTTGTAGCGGAAGTAGTTCCGTTGCTGCCATCGCGAAGAAATTCGTCTCCGCTATATCTTTGGATACATCGTGCTCGCGTGCCTTGCTGAAATATACCAGCGCCGAATCGAGGTTATGAATTTTGGCATACGCCAGTCCCAGGTTATTGGCAATGATACCCGACCCCGGAAGAATGTCATAGGCCTTACGATACTCGCGAATGGCATCGAATACTTTTCTGTCCCAGATAAAAACATTGCCGGTATTGGTGAGCGAATATTCGGAAGGATGTATATAGTTAGCCGATGAATAATCTTTCAGCGCGCCTTCAAAATTATAGCGCATTCCTTTCATGGTAGCCAATGCGTAATTAGAGCGGTGATTGCTGAAGCCGTGCGTTCTTCCCTGGTCGTAAAACGATTCGGCATATACATCATTTTCCTGCAAGGTATACAGATCGCCTGCAGAGTTATAGAAGGCAGCCATACCGTTGTAAACGTAGCTCCTCCAGTCAGACACGAACACAAACGCCAGCATGGCAATGATGCCGGCAAAGCGATACGTGAAGTAAGGCATGCGGTTAGGTTTGTATAGCACGCGGTATACCGGCATATTCTGCGATAGCATAACAACATAATTCGAGAACACGTAGGTAAGGAAGATGATACCAAAACCTGCGTGACTGAAAATTATTACCTCGCGAATGATCTTAAGTCCCGGATCGTTGGCGTTGCCCAGGAGTTGTCCCGTGGTAGCGAAACATACAGCGCCCATAGCGAGGTAGAAGTAGGCTCCAAACGGATAGAACGGGAAGATGTTGCCATAAATAGGTTCGCGATCGCGATAGCCCCATATACCAAGTATAGCAGATACCGTAAGCAACAGGTATATATTGATGTAAACAAAGTTCCACTCCACAACACCCAACTCATGCAGCGCTGTAATAATGACGTTAGCCATATAGATAACACTGATGATAGAAAGGTGCTGCAAACTTTTGGAAGACCCCTGACTTACTATATTAATGAACGTTGCGAGTATTTCATGCGCAACCATAATAATGAACAACAGTGTTAAGATAAGACCCGGAGTATATCCTGTAAGTGTAAGATGATAGAACGGGAATTCAACGTGTGAAAAGAACGCTACAGCCAGCGCAAGCAACACGGTTATGAAAGCAAACAGAAGCAAGCGCGTTACGAAGGCAACCGATGTTCTGAGGCGGTTAAAGTAAAACGCTGGTATACCATATAGCAGCAGTATAACAATGGAAGGTATACGATTGAACTGCCCGGCAATACCCAAAACTTCGAGACGCAGACTTACAATAAAAAGTATAAACAAGGCCATGGCTACAAAATACCAGAAGCCTTCGATGGTAGTAATTACTGCGAGTAATACAACGAAACTCACGGCCAGCACGGCCAGAAATATATAGGATGCCGTAGTGTTGGGCTCTACCTTGCTGCCGTTGAAGTATTCTACCAGTGCATAATTTTCGGCGGGTACATTTAGCACAAACGGACCGACACGAAAAGTATGTACCGTTGTCTCAACTGTTTTTTGTTCCTGTATAGTGTCCCAATGAATAACACCATCCGTTCCCTGGTAGTACGAGAACCAAAGAAAGAAAAGCGCGAAGAAAAAAACAGCAGCCGTTATGTATCCGGTCCAACGGTAATCTTTCAGCCAGTTCTTCCAGAAAAAAAGTGATTGCATTTTATAACAGAATCAGTTTGTTAAGCTTACAAGTTTAAAAAAATAAACCCGGAAGGTTTTACAATCTTCCGGGTTTACTCCTGGAGAGGAAATGATTATTCAAGCACTTTCGGTACTCGGAAATAATCAGCATCTTTTTTCGGTGCATTGAACAACGCACGCTCGTGACTCAGATGTTCTTTCACTTCATCTTCACGCAGTGCATTTATTTCATGACTCATGGTAGTGAGTGGTTCTACACCATCTGTATTTACTTCTTTGAGTTTCTAAACCCAATCCACAATAGCCGTCATGTCTTTCATCATCTTCTCGGCATCCTTCTCATCAAATTCAAGACGGGCGAGGTGAGCGATTTTATCCAGCAGGGCGCGATCTATATTCATTGTTTATGACGTTCGTTACTACAGGCAGATTTGCCAAATGTTGTTTTAATTCCGCATCAATAATGTTGAACACGCGTTCTTTCAAGGCGTCCACATCGTTTAACGTGAGACCGGTAGTTTCAACAGGCTCATGAAAAATAACTCGCAGCGGATGCCAGTGCAATACAAATTGATCGGCTGGCAAAATTATCCAATTATATGGAATGGTTACAGGCACGATAGCAATTTGTTTCTCGATGGCTATGCGGAAAGCCCCGTCTTTAAAGCGCCCTAACACGGGGTCGCGTTCTGTTACTATACCTCCTTCCGGAAAGATCACCAGGCTTTTCCCTTCATCAATGGCTTCCAGCGATCGCTTCAGTGAGGTATAACGACTTTTCAATTTGCTACGATCTACGGTAATGTGGAGTTTACCATACATATAGCCGAACAGCGGGACTTTCTCGATCTCGTTCTTGCCGACAAAAATGGTGTTGAAGTGATTTAACCCGGCCGTGGGAATATCGATGTAAGAAAAATGGTTAGGGCAAAAGATATATTGTTTTTTGCGATCGAGTTTGCTGCGATACTCAACCCTGAACGGGATGAATACAAAAAAAAGCAGCAGCCGTGCCCACCAGCGGTTAATGATACCGGTAAGTTTGAACTGGCTTGGAAAAAGAATCGGGATCAGCAGAAACGGCAACAGGATCAAAAACAAAACGGCAAACACGATCGAGCCATAACAGGTATGTATTACGCGCAGTATCTTCATGGTCGTGCAACAACCGTATTTT
>CAMLLI010000560.1 GCA_946480685.1 uncultured Flammeovirgaceae bacterium
TGGCGCGGTTGGCAGCCGATGAAAACCAGCGCAGTTGCTGACGGGTAAGGTCAATCGTCCAGATCGCTTCCCCCAGCGTGTCCAAAATTGCCGAGAACAATTCCGGATCGAGAAGTTCATGAAATTCTTTTTCGGTAATATTATTCAATCGCGCATTGCTTTATACGCTAAAGGTACGCAAAAACGTGTTTAAGTATTTACGTGTGTACGTTGGTGCGTTAGCAGAACAGTGTGTACGTGTTTACGTGTGCACGTTTGTACGTTCCCTGAACATAAACACATACACACCTAAACACCTAAACACGTCTAGGCGCAGAGGTTGGGGATTTCGAAGTTGAAGGTTGTGCCTTCGCCTACGCGGGATTGGACACTTACGGAGCCCTCGAGTTTTTCGAGTACGCCTTTTACGATATATAGTCCCAGGCCAGATCCTTTACTATCGGCATTGGCGCGGAAAAACATTTTGAAGATCTTGTCGACATACTCTTCAGGGATACCTATACCATTGTCGGAAAAGCGAAGTATAGCGCGTTTTGCATCTACGAGTATATCAATCTTCAGATACGAATTTTCCTTGCGTGTGTCGCGGTATTGTACTGCGTTGGATATGATGTTATTGAACACCATCAGCAAACGACTATAGTCTGAACAGAACGGTGCATCCTGTACTATATTCCGGATGCTCTTCACGGTATCGGCTCCTTCCATATAGCGCAGCGAATCGATAGACTCCTGCAGCAGTTCATTGAAGTCGATCTGCTTCGGCATGATGTCCATACGCGCATTGCGCGAATAGTGTATAATATCAGAAATGAAATGATCGAGTTTGTTTACACTCTTCTCAATGAGTGCGAGGTATTGATCGGTGTTCTGTTTTTCAGGATCAAGCTTGATCATGTTGATCAGGCCTTTCACAGACATAAGCGGGGCTCGCAGATCGTGCGAGGCGCTATATACAAAACGATCAAGCTCTGAGTTTATGCGGATGAGCTCTTCATTTTGTTTTTTCAAGAGATCTTCTGTCCGCGTCTGGTTTGTTATGTCGCGTGAGTACATGGTTAAACCGGTTACTATTCCATTCTCCACAATCGGATACGTTTTTATTTCAAAAATCCTGTTGTCCTTTTCGATCTGGTAAGAGTCATAATACTTACCAGGTCTTCCCTTTAATCCACTTTCATAACGGTTGCGCCACAGCTCGCGCAGCTCCGGCAGGTCATTCGGTATCAAACCCAGAATGTTCTCACCTCGCAGCAACTTAACGCCATAAGCCTGTTTATATTTTTTAAAGAACTCACGATTAAAGTCAATTAGTTCAAAATCGGTGTTGACCAACCAGATACTGTCTTCAATTGTGTTCAAGATCGACCGGAGATTCGCTTCGTTCTCTATAATTTTCTTTTGATATGCCTTGCGCACAGTAATGTCGCGGCTAAAGACAGATATAATTTGTGACCCATCGGGACGGCTACTGGATTTAAAGTGTATTTCCCAATAGTAATTACGACCATCAATCTCGAATACATCTTCCACTTTTATAGCCGTGCCACTCAACGCTACCATGCAACGGTCGCGCCACGTTTGTGTGAGTGCGGCATTGACGTGCTGCATCGATTCAAGAATAGATGTACCTTTCTTCAGTTCAATGCCATACGTCTCTATAAAAATCCAGTAGAAGCCAGAGTTGAGGTTAATGATCCGGAAGTCTTCATCGAGTAATAAAATATTGGAATCAGCATCCTCAATTATAGAAGTAAAGATATCCTGCCACACGCCTATCTCTGCATGCTCCAGCATCGTCATACGCTTATTATTGTTTTGATAAAAATTAACAGACCCGCTCAACGCTTATTCAATACTTGTTAAACACCATTCGTGATCATGGATATTGTCTGGCCCACAGCTTTGACACAACTTTCAACCCGTACGTTGTTTTTGTAAACATAAAGGTTACTGCTCCCGAAATATCAACCTATAAGATCATGGCGTGTGTACGTAAACAAGGTAAATTGGATGCCTGCCGTTTACGCCAAAAGTGTCTCCATTTTGGAGCTATGCGTTTTTTGACCATAAAAACTACATTTTTATGGGGAGCATCACATCATCAGGTGAGGGTTTCATCGACTGATTTTTACCCTTCCTCACAACCTGCGGGTGGGTATAACAGAATTTCATATCTTTCCGAATTAACTCAGTAACCTTTGCAAGAATTCAATCAACTCATGGCCGATATTGCTGCCTATACCTGGTGGCCTGTTCTTTTTCTGATTATCGGTGGCGGACTTTTTTTCCTGATATACTCTGGTTTTGTTCAGTATAAATATTTTAAACATGCTGTGGATGTGTTGATGGGTAAGTATCACGATCCCAACGCTCCCGGACAGATCAGTCCGTATAAAGCTTTATCAACTGCGCTTGCTTCAACCGTAGGTATGGGAAATCTTTCGGGTGTAGCAGCTGCTATAGCAATGGGTGGACCGGGTGCTTTGTTCTGGATGTGGGTAACGTCATTCATTGGTATGTCTACCAATTTCTTTACCAGTACGCTGGCCAGTATGTATCGCGGGCGCGACTCGAATGGTGAACTGCAGGGCGGACCGATGTATGTAATCCGCGA
This sequence comes from uncultured Flammeovirgaceae bacterium, assembly GCA_946480685.1. The sequence continues at coordinate 2,618 of CAMLLI010000560.1, forward strand.
AGCGCTTGGAAAAAAGTGGCTGCCGCTGGCAACACTTTTCTGTGTGTGCAGCCTCGTTGGTATGCTTCCTATATTTCAGGCGAACCAGCTTACACAAGCTATCATTGATATAGGACTGAAACCGATGGGTGTTGGTGAACATTTTATCACGATCGGCAGCACATCGGTAAGTATACTTAAACTTATCATCGGACTATTCATTACTATACTGGTATCAGTCGTTATTATAGGAGGTATACAACGGATTGGCAACTGGGCGGGACGTCTCGTTCCGATCATGATTGTTTTACACTTTGTCTCTGTTGCCATCATACTGATCACGTATGCCGACCAGGTTCCATACTATATCAAGTTGGTATTTACCGATGCGTTTGCTGCGAATCATTACCATGGTGATCCTTTCCTCGGAGGTGTACTCGGTGGCATCATTATGCTTGGTGTTCGCAGGGCAACATTTTCAAATGAAGCAGGGATAGGTACTGCACCAATGGCGATGGGCGCTTCCATCAGCACAGAACCGGTGCGCGAAGGATTGATATCGATGCTGAGTCCGGTGATTGATACGTTGGTGTCTTGCTCACTCACAGCCTTTGCTATTCTGGTTACCGGTGTCTGGCAAACCAAAGATGCTACAGGTATAACCCTTACTTCACTGGCGTATCGCGCTGCTATGCCTTCCGGAGAATATATACTCTTGATCTGTACATTTGTGTTCGCCATCAGTGCATTGTTTTCCTATAGCTACTATGGACGCAAGGCACTCTCCTACCTTGTAGGTGAAAAACAAAGCCGCTGGTATGATTACTTTTATCTGTCGATGATCATTGTGGGAGCCATCGCTTCCATGGACCTGGTATTGAACGTCATTGATATATCTTTTGCGCTTATGGCCATACCAACGATGCTCTCCGGTTTCGTATTGGCTCCGCACGTAAAGCGCGAGGCTACGCGTTATTTCTCGAAGCTGAAGTAAAATATTTTTCAAGCATGGCGGCAACGCCATCGTCAATATTGGAGGCCGTTGTATAGCGTACAACGGCCTTCACTTCTTCACGGGCATTGGCAACGGCCACACCATAGCCGGCAGACTGCAACATATCAATGTCATTGTAGTTATCACCGAAGGCCATGGCCTGTGCTATATCCAGGTTATAATAGTTACGAAGTGCAAGCTTGAGTGCCGATGCCTTGGATATAGCACGCGGTGCAATTTCTATATAGGTTGATTTGGAACGATATACATGTATAGCTTGGGACAGTGATGCGTTTAATGTTGCTTCGAGTGCATTCATTTCTTCTTCCGGTCCCATGCACATAACTTTATGTGCTCCGATACCAGACGCCTGCCAGCGTTGTAGTACTTCCGGTAATGCTGTAATTACCGGAGTTACTTTGGTGACACGTGCTTCGCGTTCAGTCCAATAATCGTCCTGAGGAGCGTACCAGTTATCGTCGGTATATAAACTCACATGTATTGTCTTACCGGAAGTATAGTTTAGTATCGTTTCACAAACATGTACGGGTATTGTTACGGTGTCCAATACTTCAGGTTTATTACTGCCTGGTGT
>CAMLLI010000561.1 GCA_946480685.1 uncultured Flammeovirgaceae bacterium
AACATTCGAAACATCGCCTACTGCCATCAATCATTTTAACAAATCTCGCTTTGCAAAAGTAACTGCCATGACAGAAAAGAATGTGCTGGCGAACGATGTACTTAAAGAAGTTATACCACAGCTCGATAAACTTAAAATGCCACCCGGATATTACTATAAACTTTCAGGAGAGGCAGAATCAGAAGGTGATACATTGGGTGGCAATTTTTTAACCGTGATTCTCTTTAGTGCATTCTTATTCGTAGCCGTGCTGTTACTTCAGTTCAAAACATTCAAGGGTATAATCATCGTATTGTCAGTTATACCATTGGGAATAATCGGAGGCGTGATCATGTTGTTGATTACCGGCTTTCCGATGTCACTGGTTACCATCATTGGTTTTATCGGGCTCTCTGGTATACAAGTTAAAAACTCGCTTTTACTGGTTGACTTTACCAATCAGTTAAGAGAAGAAGGACATTCTATCGATGAGGCTATAAAGAAGTCAGGAGAGACGAGATTCCTCCCGGTTGTATTAACGTCTCTTACTGCTATATGCGGTTTGATTCCGATTGCCATGAATCCCAATCCGCAAATTGCACCTTTAGCAATGGTTCTTATAGGCGGTTTGATCAGTTCAACTATACTCTCGCGAATTGTAACGCCTGTTATGTATAAACTAATTCCACCAACTATCGAATCAGAAGAAGAAAACTAAAACCAAAAATAAAATAACAGTTATGAAAGAATATATTTTGCTCACCGGAGCATCGTCAGGTATAGGATACGAAATGGCAACTCAATTAGCCGCGAGAAAATTGAACCTTGTCCTGGTTGCGCGGAGTGAAAATAAACTGCAGCAAATGCAAAAAGAACTGATCGCTACGTATGGGATTTCGGTTCAATACATCGCGAAAGATTTATCGGACGTACAAGCTGCTATAGATCTATACAAGGATGTTCAGCAAGCTGACTTGTTAGTAACGGGCCTGGTAAATAATGCAGGCGTGGGCAACTATGGTAACTTTGTTGAGACGTCATTGGAAGAAGAACTCAAAATGATTGAGTTAAATATTTCCAGTCTTGTAGCACTCACCAAATTATTTGCAAAAGATATGGTAAGCCGCAAGTCCGGAAGAATTATGAATGTGGCTTCACTTCTTTCATTTTTACCATTTCCTTATTATTCAGTTTATTCAGCAACTAAATCATTTGTACTTGCATTTTCAGAAACACTCGCTGCAGAATTGGAAGACGCAGGTGTAGTGGTGACGGCCCTTTGTCCTGGTCCGATAGACACAGGCTTTACTACTGATAAGATGTCGACAACAAATCTCTTCAAGGCAAACAAGCCTATGCATCCAAAAGTAGTGGCAGAGCAGGGTGTAGAGCTTCTTTTAAATGGCAGGGGTAAAAAAATAGTCGGTTTTCAAAATTGGTTTGTCTCAAACCTGCCCCGATTTACACCGAGTAGTATAATGATGAAAATCAAAAAGAATTTAGCGAGCCAGCAAAAGTAATTTTTCAAACTGACATCAAACTGAGAGACTATTGCCTGACTCGAATTTCATTGCGTTTTGGGCATAGTTTGTTTCAAAGTTAAATACTTGATGCACCTGATTCCTTTTGGAGCTTTTGTAACAAAGGAAGATGAAAGGGGATCTTTAAAGTCTTCACAAGGTATATATGGCATGTGTAGTATAAGTGGTTCTTCTCAATAGAGCATAATGGGAAGTAAAGAAAGACGAGAAAGGAACAGGCTAAACATGCATAAAGATATACTTCATGCAGCGTTAAGTATTGTCAGAAAGGAAGGGCATCAGTCGCTAAGTCTGCGGAGACTAGCAGACAATATAGAATTTTCCCCGACGGCAGTATATCTATATTTTAAAAACAAGGAAGCACTATTAACTGATCTGACCAGGTTGGGATATCAACAACTTAATTTGAGTATTGATAGAGACTGCAAGAATATAATTGATCCGAAGGATCGTTTAAAAGCAATACTAACAACCTACTGGAATTTTGCGAACCGCGAGAAGGAACTATACCACCTCATGCAGGAAACTGAGCTGCGACTAAATGAATTCGAGCCTCTTTATTCGGAAAAGCTCGCGTTCTTCAATTTGATAAATCAGGCGACTGCCAAGGTATGTGAAAAGGAGAATTACACTGATGTTTTTTTGAAGCACAAGTGTTATATATCGATTGCCATTGTGCAAGGGCTTGCATCGCTCAATTTAAGATGCAAGCATATAGATGCAAGTTCGCAGTCTCAAATTCTGGAAGATGCAATTGATAGTCTGATAGACTCTTTAAAATAAGTATATATCAACGGTTGTCTGAGTCTTTGGGATAGATATAGTGGGCAGCAAAAAAATGGGCTATTTTTGTAGCGCACCAAGTGTGATGGATAATGCAGCCTTTAACTTAATGTTATTGGGGTAATAACAATAAAGGAAGCCAATAGCATTAATATTGCAAATCACATTTTACTGAGATTTAATTCTGACGGACGCACTATCTATCGAAAAAATATTTATGGCATTGAAAACATCGACAATTCAACATGTAATGAGAAACCTGCTTGGCGCATTCATGCTACTAGCCGGCGTGGGACATTTGACTTTCCAACGTAAAGAATTCCAGGCACAGGTTCCTCGGTGGTTACCCAACGATGAGTCCTTCATGGATTTTGTTGTGCTGTCATCGGGTGTTGTAGAGATAGTACTTGGTTTAGCGATGATCTTCGTGGTTAAGTATAAACATAAAGTTGGCGTTGCACTGACCATTTTCTTTTTCGTTGTATTTCCAGGAAACATTTCGCAATACACGAACGGCATTGATGCTTTTGGATTAGATACGGATCAAAAACGATTGATGCGATTATTCTTTCAACCGGTTCTTATTGTGTGGGCACTGTGGTCAACTGGTGCACTGGTCTCACTGTTTAAAAGTAAATCTGAGAGTGATGCCGGATCGAGTAGGTGAGCAGTCCGGAATCGATATACTTACACTGCAACGACCGGGGTCATGAAACGGCCCGCAATTGCTTGAAACTGCACACAACACGTTGCTATGGAATTTAAGTATGAACGTCTATGTGGCGAAGCAAACATTTGTCATAGAAATAATGAATTTCTTTAATACAACTAATCAAACAATTAGATATATATAGCACTGCTTTGGTGTGGATATTATTTAGCACAAAGAATTAATATGGAAAACAATCAGGTATTAGGCTCACGGTCCTCTATGGATGATTTAAAAAAACTGTATGGCGAACAGGATTGGTGGAGTTGGTTCGAAGAGACTGCATCACAGAACGAGGAAACTGTTTCCGTCAGGCATATTACAGGTCAGAAATTGATTGACGGTGATCTTATTTTGGAGGAAGATCCTTGGGCGATCATTATTGACGGTAACATGGAAGTAAATGGTACTGTCATTTGCAATACACCTGAAGGACGTATAAGCACGTTGGTAGTATTAGGGAAATTGCAAGCGGAAAATCTCTTCTATTCAGGCAGCGCCCAGTTGTTAATTAAAGAAGATACCACTATAAATGGTTTTGTAGTAGGCACCTGGGGCGATGGTGGTGCAACCCTCGGTGTGAATGGCACGCTCACGGCCCGCGGAGTTTTACTCGACCCACATACACCGGCAGAAATAAAACACGTAAACGCCCTGATCATGTGTGGCGAGGGCTGGTCAATAGAACCTGATTTTTTGGATGGCGATCACCCTGAACTTTTCGTTCAACGTGTGCTCGATAGGGGCGGCCCTTTTGTTGATTTTAAATTGGTTCGCAAAGCAGCACTGGCTGGTGAACCTGTTTTTGATCAGGCGGCTGAACAAGCCTGGAGAATGAAAAAATAAAAAAACATTTGTCTGGTTTTGCATGCCGCACTTAAATCGAAGCAGGTCTCTTATGCTTAAGATGGATTCACATTGCTTATAACTCCGTTCAAAATCAAATGAGCAGAAGGGATTTCTGCTTGTTTATCTGGCTAACGGATTCGAATCATTGAGACGTCAAACAACGACAAATATTAGTATCTATCATGTGTAAGGAACCGTTAACAGCGAGGAATACGAAAAGCCCCAATCATACTATTTGTCGGCTTAGATCGACTATATTTTTATAAAAGTCGGGGCGACAGGATTCGAACCTACGACCTCCACGTCCCGAACGTGGCG
>CAMLLI010000562.1 GCA_946480685.1 uncultured Flammeovirgaceae bacterium
ACTCTATATATACTATAGTCAGGTCGCGCTAACCTCCTGTTTAAAGCCTCTGGAGCACTTCAGAGGCTTTACTATTGTGTGTTAGGCAAAAAATTCCACAATATTTTCATAAAATTCTTTTAAGTCTATTGATTTAATAGGGATTACTCCTAGATTTGCCAAAAATCTACCAAAGCTATAGACTTAAATTGCTATATGAACAACGTTTACCACCGACTATTCATTTTATTAATACTTGTTTCTGCCACAACGATAGCGCAGGCGCAAAACCTGATCAGCGGTACCATTAGCGATGGTGAAACACAAGAGACGCTGGCAGGAGTAAATATAGCTGTTAAGGGTACTATACTTGGTACAGTAACGGGTGCAAATGGCGATTTCAGTATATCTGTAAAGCAATTACCGGTTACATTGGTAGCTTCTTTTATCGGGTATAAAACAGAAGAGATTGAAGTAACAGCACCTAACACAGTATTAAAGTTTCAACTGAATCCAAGTGCATTGCTCGGGGAAGAAGTTGTTATTACAGCATCGCGTGTAGAGGAGTCACAACTTAAATCTCCGGTAGCCATTGAAAAGCTTGACCTGCGCGCGATCAAGGAAACTCCTGCTCCAAGCTTTTATGACGCCTTGGAAAATGTAAAAGGTGTACAGATGACTACCTCGAGCATTACCTTCAAAGTACCCAACACACGTGGCTTTAATATACCCAACAACTTTCGCTTCGTGCAGGTAGTAGATGGTGTAGATATGCAAGCTGCTACATTGGGTGTTCCACTCGGAAATGCTATAGGTCCTACAGAACTTGATATAGAAAGTGTCGAGATTACTCCGGGTGCAGCCTCTGCACTCTATGGTATGAACGCCATCAACGGTATGGCCAACCTGATTACCAAGAGTCCATTTTTATACCAGGGATTAAGTATATATCAAAAGACTGGTGTGAACCATGTTGATGGTATAGATTATGATCCGAGCGTATTAACCGAAACAGCGTTGCGTTATGCGAAGGCATACAATAACAAAATAGCATTCAAGATAAATGCGAGTTATTTGCGTGCAACAGACTGGCGCGGTAATACCAAGACGGATCAGAATCCAAACGCTACACCGGGTACCGGCAATCCTTCGTATCCTGAATTAAATGTTGCCGATCATCCTGCATACGATGCGTGGAATAAATATGGTGATGACAGTGGCAGTAACGCTGTAACCGTAAGTGGCATTACCTACAACGGTGCGGCTAATCAATCTTTTGTGGTACGCAGAACCGGCTATTGGGAAAAAGATCTCGTGCCGGGTAAAGTCGACAATATTAAACTCGATGCCGCTATCCACTACAAGATCGGCAGCAACGCAGAATTGTCCTATAGCTATCGCTTCGGTTTACTCGATGGCTTATTTCAGCGCGGTAACAAAATACAACTCAACAACACACGCGTACAAAATCACAAGCTTGAACTGAAAGGTGCAAACTACTCTGTTCGCACCTATGTATCCCTTGAAAACACAGGAGACTCATACAACCTCAAGCCACTTTCAGATAACCTCGATCTCGCGCACCTTTCAAACAATGCATGGCGCGATAAATTCAAAGCATCACTGCAAAGTACATTGAATGCCAACCCGGATATAGACCTGGCAGAAGCTATGCGTATAGCACGCGCCAATGCTGATGCAGGTCGCTATGAGCCGGGCACCTATCGCTTTGATTCAATGAAGAATGTTATCGTAGGTATAAACAACTGGGATCACATCAGTGCGGTGCCTACAGGTACATCTTCCGGTGGCGCCAAGCTTCACCAGACGAGTCGCATGTATCACACCGATGCGCAGTGGGATCTTTCCAAGAAAGTAAAGATTGTTGATCTGCTGGTAGGCGCTGATCTTCGTATCTATGAAATTATACCGGATGGAAATAACTTCGTTGATTTCTCTCGCCCGGTTGCAGAACGCAACACACCACTGGAAGACGGCAGCTTCGGTAACAATGTATACTATACTAAATATGGTTTCTTCACGCAGGTTACGAAAACATTGTTCAATGAAAAACTGAAACTGTTCGGTTCACTTCGCCTGGATCATAACCTCGAGTTCAATCCGAAAGTAAATCCACGTATAGCAGCGGTATATACCGTAGCCGAGAAACATAACTTCCGTGCATCATTCCAGAATGGTTTCCGATTCCCTTCCCTGTTCGAAGCGCTTTCGTTCGTGAACAACGGAAACATCAGACGTGTTGGCGGACTGTCCTATATCAACGATGGTCTTAATTACCTCGACAATTCTTATACCCTTGTATCCATCAATACATTCAACGCTGCTGTAAATGCTGATGTTAAAAATGGTATGGCTGCCAATGATGCTGCGCTGAAGAACCGCGCATTGCTGGAAGCAACCAACCTTTCGCCTACACGCCCGGAACGCATCAACTCATTCGAAGTAGGCTATAAGAGCGTATTGTTCGATAACACCGTGGTGATCGACATCGATACCTATACCATCCAATACGATGGCTTTTTAGGACAGGTAGAAGTGGCGGTGCCATATCTTGCCGATGCTTCGGGTAAATATCCGGATGCTTCCAAGCAAGTACAGGTAGGTACAGACGATGCTGTAATCTCCATGCTGGCTGCCAACCGCACACCGCGCCAGGTTCGCTACCGCGTATATACCAATGCCAAGCAGAAGTATAACAACTACGGTTCATCACTTGGTGTCACCTATAACTTTTACAAGAAGTTTACCATCGGTGGAAACGTGAACTATAACAACATATCGAAGAATAAAGAGAAAGATGTTTTTGTTACCGGCTTCAACACACCGAAGTGGGCAACGAATATCTCTTTCGGAAACCGCGAAGTAATTACCAACCTCGGCTTTAATATTGTGTGGAGATGGCAGGATTCATTCCTGTGGGAAAGTCCGCTGGCAAATGGCAGCATCCCTGCCTATAGCACCATTGACGCACAGGTTACGTACCGCGTACCCTCTATCAAGACAAGCGTTAAAGTTGGAGGTACCAACATTCTCAATAACCGCTATATCCAGTATGCTGCAGGTCCTACCATTGGTGGATTGTACTATGTATCGCTTACGCTGGACGGTCTGTTAACAAATTAACCTAAACTGGAGGAAGCTTCCGGATTCAAAAAAAACAATTTGTTTCCGGCAAGTACCTCACGGGGCAAAAACGTTTGGGTTATGTATTTCTGGTTGTGAGAGCTTGCTGTCGTTATCTGGCAGCAAGCTTTTTTTATGGCCAGACAATCGTTGGCTGGCACAGTTCTTTAAATATTTTACGCGAATACGTGACGATTGAATAGTATAAACGAGATCATCACTCCTGCCCCGCGTACTACGTTGTTATCTTTATTGTGATGAGACTGAGGACGCGATGTTTATACGAGCGGTCTTTCGAGTGATTTTTTTGGAATGCTATTTATTTTATCTTCACGCACTTTTATTTAAGATCTGAAAATTTAAATGGCACTCCTGGAAAAACAACTCTACGTTAAGAAGTCAACGATCCCTAACGCAGGGAAAGGTTTATTCACCAAGAAATTTATACCCAAAGGAACTCGCATACTGGAATACAAAGGTGTGATCTCTACGTGGAAAGATGTGAAAGATGAAGACGGCCGTAACGGCTATATCTTCTATGTGAAGCGCTCGCACGTGATCAACGCATTGCCAACACCCAAGGCACTGGCGCGTTACGCGAATGATGCCAATGGATTAACACGTGTACCCGGACTAAAAAACAACTGCGATTACGAAACAGAAGATGTACGCGCGTTTATCGTTTCCATTAAAGATATACCGGCAGGATCAGAAATCCTGGTCGACTACGGTAAAGACTACTGGAAAGTAATTCGTGAAAACATAAAGCTGTGGGCTAAAGAAGCGAAGGAAAAAGAGCAGAAAGAAAAAGCCAAGGCTAAGAAAGAAGAAGCGAAGGCAAAGAAGAACGGAAAGACTTCGAAGAAGAATGGCAAAACTTCCAAGCACGCCACCCAGGTAAATGGCCGCAAAGTGAAAAAGAAAACCATCAAACGCGTAGCCGCCTAATATCATAAAAAAGTCAGGGTTAACCTGACTTTTTTATTTATATAGGTGTTGATGTTAGAAGAGCAGAAATGCCTTAAGAGTATATCAACACTTCAACA
>CAMLLI010000563.1 GCA_946480685.1 uncultured Flammeovirgaceae bacterium
TTGTAGCAGCAATAGCACAACAGGCCGGTCGTGTAGATATACTCGTGAACAGTGCCGGGGTATCGCATATAGGACGTCTGGATAATACTTCGGAAGAAGACTTCGACCGTGTATTTACAGTGAACGTAAAGGGAGTATATAACATGATGCAGGCTGTTATATTCCAGATGAAGCAGCAGGGTGGTGGTGTTATTGTGAACCTCGCATCGATAGCAAGCAGTGTAGGTTTGCCTGACCGTTTTGCATACTCGATGAGTAAAGGTGCTGTACTTACGATGACATTATCCGTAGCGAAAGATTACCTGAAGGATAATATTCGTTGCAATTGTATATCTCCGGCACGCGTGCATACTTCGTTCGTTGATAACTTCATTGCGAAGACTTATCCCGGACAGGAAAAAGAAATGTTTGAGAAACTTTCGAAGACACAGCCGATCGGTCGCATGGGCAAGCCGGAAGAAGTAGCAGCACTGGCTCTATACCTCTGCTCGGACGAAGCTTCGTTTGTAACAGGCACCGACTATCCATTGGATGGTGGCTTTATCCGCCTGAACAATTAATAAACCGTGAGCGTACGGATGCAGGTGTTTCTTATGCAGATCGCTTTTCGAAAACTCGCATAAAACTATACATTTGTCCTGTCGGTATAACGCTCTCTATAACCAATCAATTATTAACCCCAAAAAGAACACACGCACACGGGTTGTGGTGTTGTCTGTTTGCTTATAGTCAAAATGACTAGTTGATGGAGACAGGCGCAGTGAAGAATTTGTGTGTGCTGTGTACAGGAATTGTTTACAACTAACGTCTAATAATAAAAGATGAAATTACTTCGCTTTGGTGAACCGGGCACTGAAAAACCCGGAGTACTGGTTAACAATGAAATCGTAGATGTATCTGCTTTCGGTGAAGACTTCGGTGAGAAGTTTTTTGAGACAGGTGGTGTGGCGCGTTTGCAAGAGTGGCTGAAGAAAAACACTTCATTGCCGAAAGTGGGTAAAGATGTACGGATCGGTGCTCCATTCACACGCCCGTCAAAGATCATTTGCGTAGGATTGAACTATACCAAGCATGCGCTCGAGTCGAAGATGGATATACCGAAGGAGCCGATCATTTTCTTCAAATCTACTACAGCATTGGTAGGACCTAAAGACGATCTCATCATTCCACGCAACAGTACAAAAACTGACTGGGAAGTTGAGCTTGCTGTTGTTATCGGCAAGAAGGCTTCGTATGTAGAAGAGAAAAACGCGATGGACTATGTTGCAGGTTTTTGTCTGCATAATGACTATAGCGAGCGTGAATATCAATTGGAACGTAACGGTCAGTGGGTAAAAGGTAAGAGCTGCGATACATTTGCTCCGATGGGACCCTATATGGTAACAACGGATGAGTTGCCCAACTATAACAATCTGCACATGTGGCTGAAGGTAAACGGACAGATGATGCAGGATAACAATACCGATGACATGATCTTTGAAGTGCCATTCCTGGTAAGCTATATCAGCCAGTTTATGACGTTGCTTCCGGGTGATGTTATATCTACCGGAACTCCGGCAGGTGTAGGTCTCGGCTTCAAGCCTCCTATATACCTGAAGAAAGGCGATGTGATAGAACTCGGAATAGAGAACCTCGGTGAACAACGCCAGGTAGCAAAGTAAATCTTTGCTATATAAAGATTCTCTGAAAGTATATAGTATAAAAAATTAAGACACCTATAGCTACATGCCTGCTATTGATGCGCACCAGCATTTCTGGAAATATAGTCCGGTAAAAGATGCCTGGATTACGGATGACATGAAAATCATTCAACGTGATTTTCTTCCAAACGATCTGGCACCTGTGTTGGCAAGCAGTGGTATAGATGGATGTGTAGCCGTGCAAGCCGATCAGTCGGAAGAAGAAACCCGTTTTCTTCTTTCGCTGGCGGATGAGCATGATTTTATCAAAGGTGTTGTTGGCTGGGTTGATCTGCGTGCAGATAATCTTTCGGAGCGACTTACCTATTTTTCAAAGTATAAAAAGCTGAAAGGCTTTCGTCATATTATACAGGGCGAGCCTGCAGGCTTTATGAGCGATCGCAAATTTATACAAGGTGTAAAGATGCTCGCTGATTTTAATTTTACATACGATCTGCTGGTATATCATCACCAGCTACCCGAGGCGCTACAGTTTGTACAGCAAGTGCCCGAAGTAAAGATTGTGGTTGATCACCTTGCCAAACCATCCATTCGTACCGCAGATATAGCAGCCTGGAGTCGCGATATAGCTTCGCTGGCTGCATTCAAAAATATACACTGCAAACTATCAGGTATGGTAACAGAAGCTGACTGGAAGAACTGGAAGGCGAATGATTTTATACCATACTTGGATGTGTTGTTTAGCACATTTGGAGCGGAGCGAATTCTATACGGATCGGACTGGCCCGTGTGTCTCGTGGTTGCCACGTATCAGCAACAATTATCGATTGCTCAAACGTATCTTTCTACATTTTCGGTGCATGAAAAGACGCTCGTGATGGGTGAAAATGCCAGGAAGTTTTATAATCTTTAGGCATGGATTTAAATCTCAAAGACAAAGTAGTTATTGTAACAGGTGGTGCGAAGGGCATTGGTGAAGGCATCGTAGAAGTATTGGCGAAAGAAGGTGCTGTGCCTGTGATCGTTGGAAGAAATGAAGCAGATAATTTAGTCACGCTCAATAAAATTTCAGGAAAAGGTTTTCAGGTAGTAGCCGAGCTTACCGATCCGCAGCAAAGTAAAAATGCGGTTGATGCTGTGGTAAAAAAATATGGAAGGATAGATGGCCTTGTAAACAATGCCGGAGTAAATGATGGCGTTAACCTCGAGGACGGAAGTTATGAAGCCTTTATGGCATCGCTTCATAAAAACCTGGTACACTATTACCTCATGGCGCATTACGCATTGCCTGCATTGAAGAAATCACAGGGAGCTATTGTAAATATAGGTTCCAAAACGGCTGAGACAGGGCAGGGTGGTACATCGGCATACGCAGCATCTAACGGTGGTCGCAATGCATTAACACGCGAGTGGGCGGTTGAACTGCTGAAGTATGGTATACGTGTAAATGCCGTGATTGTAGCCGAATGCTATACTCCGCTCTATGAAAAATGGGTGCAGACTTTACCGAACCCTGAAGAAACTTTACAACGCATTACTGAAAAGATACCGCTTGGCAAACGCATGACTACTTCTGAAGAGATTGCAAATGCTGTAGCGTTTTTACTCTCCGATAAATCGAGTCATACAACAGGACAACTTATCTATGTAGACGGAGGTTATGTGCATCTTGACCGGGCCTTGTCCTGACGTCTTTCTAAAATTATATAGTCACCTACAACCAAAACAACACCATGCCGATCGTAAACACCGAAACTATAACCTCGAGTGAGCCGGTTACCGCCAATCGTTCCTATCTCATTCCGTTTATACTGGTAACAAGTTTATTTTTCCTTTGGGGACTTGCCAACATTATGAACTCTGCGCTCATCGCGCATTTTCAGCCGGTGTTTGAGATTAGTCGTGCACAAGCTTTGTTGGTGGAGACTGCATTTTACTTAGGCTACTTTACCATTGCTATACCAGCGGGTTTATTCATGGAAAAGTATAGCTATAAAAAAGGTATACTCTTCGGATTGTTACTCTACGCAGGTGGTGCATTGTTATTTATACCGGCAGCCAAGCTGATGACGTTCGGTTTCTTCCTGGTAGCGCTGTACGTTATTGCCAGCGGACTTGCTTTCCTGGAGACAGCAGCAAATCCGTATGTAACCATATTAGGGAAACCAGAAACTGCCGTACAACGCCTCAACTTGTCTCAATCGTTTAACGGTGCTGCACTTGTGTTCGGTCCGTGGATAGCAGGTCATTTTATATTCTCCGGTAACGAAGGAGCAATGGATACGCTTGCAGCCAAGCAACAAGCTGCGGATGCCGTTATACTGCCGTATGTAATGCTGGCCGGTATAGTATTGTTCGCTGCGTTTTTGTTCTTCATTACCAAAATGCCGGAACCTTCCAAAACATCTACACTTCGTTTTGACAAAGCTATATTTAAAGAACGCCACCTCATGTTCGCAGTAGTAGCACAGCTTTTCTATGTAGGCGGACAAGTAGGTATCTGGGGGATCAC
>CAMLLI010000564.1 GCA_946480685.1 uncultured Flammeovirgaceae bacterium
GCTATCTGGTCTTCAACAAGCGACTCGCGAACGCACGTTGAAATATCAATTTCAAAGCCACGGGTATACATGATATGAAGGAATACGAATACATTTTTACTCTTGCGATCATTGAAACCCAATTCATCATACTGAAGGAACTCGTTAAGTAAACCGGTAAAGAATAAATTATAACTACAACTATCCCCCGGTTGTCTTTCTGCAATGCAGTGTCAGGTTATGCAGTATTGTCTCAAGTGTGATTGTGCTATCGGATAAATGCGGGTTAAACATGTCGAGTAGTGAAGCTACCGATTCCATTTTCCACGAATCACCTTCCGATTTAAATTCCAACTTGTTCAGGTAAATATTGAGATTTTGAAGCGTCAGCGGTTTGCCTGTTTCGCGTCTTAACTCTTCCAGGAAACTGATTGTTTCCGTGTGCGCGGGTGTTGGCCAGTTGTTCATGGCGCTGATTAACAACGCTGCGCACTCCCTGAATTCACTTTGATCATTTGTCGCTTCAAGCCAGGTGGTGAGTTCTGCGTAACGTATTATTTCGTCATCCTTCATGGGTTGCAAAGATATAGCATTACTATTTCGCAACAACCTGAACACCTGTACGAACAAATCTACTTTTTATCTCGCTGATCGTCTTCAGACGCGCTTCGTGTACATCTTCAATGTGCCCTGGAGGAAAGTCCAGCCAGCGGTTGTGTTGACGGTATATCTCCTGTCCTTCTTTTAATTCGGCTTCAAGTCTGGTATGCGAAGGAACAAAAATGGTGGTGACTGCGCGATTGCTCTTCCGCAGCATGGTATGAATATACATGAAGTCGTCATAGCTATAAGCTGCAGAACCCACCAATATATCACCATTGCTTTTCAGTATTTCGTCCGCAATGAATGTCAGTCGCTGATGCGGTGTATGTTTTAGCAAATCGTATGCGTATTTAGCTAGCAAGTCGGAGCTGTTGATTTTGTAGATGTCTGTAAGGTAGTCGAAACAGGTTTCGTTAACGTTAAGATTATATGTTAGGAAAGTGCCGTACATTTATACCTTCATCGGGGTTGTAAAGTCTACAAACATATATAAATAAATAGATTCTTTGTTAATTGTAGGTCGGTGCCACGGAGCATCAGAGTCCCGGAGGCCGGTGACCTCTGATGGGGATGAAGTTATTCTAGAATGACGTCACTATACCGTCATTTCGAGCGAGCTACGATAAGCTATAGCATGCACACCTGCCGCGAGAAACCCCGAAGTAGAAAACCAAAATCGTTTAATCTGTATACTACGCAACCACTCTTCCAGATTGGGGCTTCTCGCAGTGAAAGCATCTCCAGATCAAAAATAGCGCGCTCGAAGTGACGTCATGGCATCGTCATCACAAATCCGGTATACTCATCGCCCTTCCGATGCACCGCACACGCCATTAAACTGAAAATATTTTTTACTTGCCACACCACCATTTCATCCGGTATACTTTTTTATTTAGTACAACAGAAAAGCATCCCCATGTCACAAACAACAAACTCCAGAGTAATTCACACCACCGTAGAAAAAGTATTCGAAGCATTCTCAAATGCGAAAGCGTTGGAAACCTGGCTGGCACCCAGCGACATGGTTGGCAAAGTACACAACTTTGACTTCCGCGCGGGTGGCGGATATACCATGTCGTTGTTTTATCCGGAGACTGAAGTAAACTTTAAAGGAAAGACTGCTGATAAAGAAGATCGCTTCACATCAAGGTATATAGAGATTATACCAAACAAGAAAATTACAGAAGCAGTAAACTTTGAATCAGATGATGCTAACTTTGCAGGTGAAATGATTATGGAAGTAACTTTTACTCCGCATACAGACGGAACTGAAGTAACGTTTCATTTTAAGAATATACCCAAGGGTATTAAGCCTGAAGACAATGAAGCCGGCACTATATCAACGCTGGAAAAACTGGCGAAGTACATTGAGTAAAGAAAGCAAAGGATTCACGACATCAAGGGAAAGACTATGGAAGTCATTATCATCATTGCTACGCTGGGTTTAGCAATAGTACAATTTGTTTATGCTTCATTACTGATGAAACTTCGCTTCAGCACGTTAAGATCATTGCTTGACTTCTTTGAAAAGGAAAGAACGAATCTTGGAGAGAAGGATTATAGACAGTTGGTAAATAGATATTCCGGTATAACTCGTCTTTATGAGTCATTCCCTGACAGAGAGAGCTACCCGGTACTTTATGCTAATAAGGAATTTGAGAGTTTTGTTTCGATAACCAAAAAGAAAACCAAATACTATTTAATAGTAACCGTAGCTGGATTTATACTGCTCGCTGTAGTCGCATCATTGTTAGAAAGCAAGCCAATAGCGGTGCACTCTTAATAATGAGTTACTTAATGTTGTAATCTTTCAATTTCTAAACATTACCATATCATTCCGATCATTAAAAACACAACGGCTGTAGTTGTAAAGATTATTATTTTCAGCATGGTCTCTTTGCCAACAGCATAATGCTCCCGAATACTTGCCTTGCAAACAACCCACAAGCACCACATATATATATAATAGCAGCTCCTATATATTGTATCAGTGGAATCGCGGGGAACAGTAAATCACCTGTATACTTGCGCATATTCAGTGCCTGCACAAACAAAAGTACTTCAGAGGCAGATACGTATGTGAGGTATATCGTTACCAGTATCCAACCGATTTTTTTTCTTTTCCAGAAGAAGAATGCAGCCAATGGAGTAATAACCAACGGCAGGAAATATAGCACCAGCGAGGGATCAAACTCGGCAGCATCATCAAACAACAGGAATCCAACAAATGCATAGGCGTTATAGATATAGTATAACGCCAACACCATGAAGAATATACTGATAGCCTGTATCTGTCGGTCCACAGTTATGGGCCCGGTTTGATAGGGATTTACAGCATCCGCTACCGTAGCGCTCCATGCCGTTACCTTCTCCTCGATGGCGCGCTGTGTAGCGCGACCTTGCTCTATACGGAGTTGATCGGCCTCCAGCGCTGCCTGTGCTTCACTCAGTTGTTCAGGGGTAAGTTGCCGGTTGGCAATCTCTGCCGTGGCAGCTTCCAACGCCAGGGGTTGATACTCGGATGGAGTGTTGATAATCTTGAGCAGGTCTGACGTACTCGTCTTTTTATACCGTTCGGTAAATTCATTCATCGTTGTAGATGGCAGTGTAGGTTAAGCGATTTGCAGGAGCGAAATCCTGTTCCATAAAGTTATCACTATTTATACGTCAACACAACGTCATTTCGAGCGGGCTGAATTTGCTATAGCATGCGCTCTTGCCGCGAGAAACCCCATCCAAATGAGACAACATGTAGCAGTTTAAGTAATCTTCGATTCTTCTCCCTTGACTTCGGGGCTTCTCGCAGTGAGAGTATCGCCAGATCATAACATGCACGCTCGAAGTGACGTTGATTTCATTGCCATCTCAAATACAGGTAAAGCTATGATCGTCATTTCGAGCGAGCTGAATTTGATATAGCATCCGGTCTTGCCGCGAGAAACCCCGATCCAAATAAGACAACTTTAGCAGCAAAGTAATCTTAGAACAAATATCAGATCATTATTTCCTCCATACTACACAAACTTCGAATTGTAATATTCTTCTATCGAGAACGAGCCGTTATCAACTTGTGCTATAAATGTGGCGAGATCGCTGCTGATTTGCTCGACAATAAATGGATCATGAAACAAGCCATATACATTACCCTTTGTATTTATAGCGAGGTAATTTCCATCTTCAAGGTCTTTAATGGTATAGTATGTTTTGCCTGAGAGCTCTATTTCAAATCCATTGTCCAAATCGAGTTGGTTGCATTTCAAATCTTTCAATGCAGCGCGAAGACCGCTAATATCAATTCGGGTAAGATCATATTTACCGGCCGGATACCTGCAGCCTAGCAATACGCCATCATAAAGATCAAGCTCCACCTCTTTATAGTCTTGATCGGTTAAATCAAAAACTTTGATGCCCAAAAGAAGACCATTTAATTTCGGAGACTCATTAAGGTATTGCTGGTAGGTAGCAGTATTATACTTTGTTATTTTCCAGCCGTTCTTCCGGGTGGTATGATCTACTATGTCTATCAGAGACTCCGGAGCGACTTGCTTTGTAAGATAAGAATATTAGA
>CAMLLI010000565.1 GCA_946480685.1 uncultured Flammeovirgaceae bacterium
ATCCTGATCTTCAGCAATGGCCAACACCGAATTTTTCCCGATGCGTTCCATATCAAGATCGAAGTACCGGTAATGCTCGAAGCGCCTGCTGCCCGCATATACCACTTGCACCCCGGCACCAAACATGCTGAGCCAATATACATTCTGTTCGTCTACAAAAATGCTTTTTATATTTCCATTATGAAGATGCCTGCTTTGGCTGCCCAGAATCTGTCTGAAATTTCCGGTGTCATCCTGTCTATATATACCGGCACCATCGGTACCTACTAATAATTTTCCATCATTATCAATCGTCAGTGAGCCGATGATGTCGCTTCCGAAAAATGGTTTGCCATTGGTAGTAAAGCGTTCGAACGTCTCGTCAGTTTCGTTATCGAGGCGAAGCACGCCATTACCATTCGTACCGAAGTACATCGTTCCTGAGCTGTCCTGGGTCATGCTAAAGACACCATCAGAAGGTAAGCCGCCGGGGCGTTCACTGTGATATATAATTCTTTCAATCCCATTCGAGTTCATAACACAAAGTCCTTTATTGGTAGAAGCCCATACCTTCCCCCGCCTGTCTTCAAACAATGTATTAACGGCTTCTAACCCGGTGCTGTCACCTCTATGATCGTATCTTTTGATATCAAAATTTTCAAGATCAATTTTATAAATATCGCCATACGAGGCTACCCAGAGTTGATGGCGACTATCTTCTAGAAGATCAAGTATGGTGCTGTGGCGGGCGGTGTTTTTGTCGCGTGGTTTTAACAGAAATTTTCGAAACGTTTCCTTTTGGCTATCATAAAGGTTCAAACCATCGTATGTTCCCACCCACAATCTGCCCTTACTGTCCAGCAACATGTTTCGAATATTATTGTTACTGATGCTTGACGAGTCACTATCCGAATGAACATATTGTATGTAAGAGTAACCGTCAAATCGGTTGAGGCTATTGCCGGTGCCCATCCACATAAAACCGTCAGCGTCCCTGATTACGCATGAGACATTGTTTTCAGACAATCCATTTTCAGTAGTTAATGCATGGTTATAGGCAATAATCGGTGTAATTATTTGCTTTTGGCTATATCCCTTATGTGGGAATATAGGCCCAATTAGCTGCAGCAGCGCAAGCAATTGAAGTGAACGAACTCGAGAAGGCACTTCACAATTTAAAAAAAATATTGCTATACCAAGACATCTTCAATGATTCTTGTAACAACTCTATCTATACTCCAGCGACCAAACTACATAATTCAAAAGAAGGGTTTTAATAGATCCCTTCGGCACCTTAGAAACCTGATGCCTGGCGAATAAAGAAGCCGCCCCAACATTCGAGACGGCTTACTTCTTGAAGTATATATATGATCAGCAGGCACCGTTTAGATTTTCACATTTAACGCCAGGTTAAACATGCTACCAAGCTGACTAAAATGATAACCATCGTAAGTCATTCTGGAATATCGCTGATTAAAAGTAATAAGGTTTGACTGAACCTTGATCGCTGCAGGGTCATTCAGGATTGCATCACCTTCCGCATTGAGCGCAACAAACTTCCATTCTGGTAAAACATTGAAAATGTTATTGGCATTGAACGTAGCCGAAATAACATCCGTGAATTGATAACTTATGCCCAGATCCGTAACCACTTTTGTTAAAAATTCGATTTGCAGATTTTTATTCATCCCTGCGTTTCTGAAGTGGGTTGGCCCGAATACTGTATTCGTCAAAGCAACATTAAATTTACCGAAGGTATAGTCTGCACCAAGTATAGCCTTGTACTTAGGACGTGATGTAAACATCAACGCTTCTTGTGTAGCATTCAATACGGTCTGTCCTGCTTCCGCAATGATGGCCGGATTCTTTACGTTGCCTTCTCTTTTATTCTCTAAAGTATAATTACCCGCGAGATTGAATTTCAGTGTACCACTTCCGATAGCAATATTCTTGTAGCTTGCAACCACATCTATACCGGCCGTGCGTGTTTCCAGGGAGTTGGCAAAGAAGCTCAGTCCTACAATATTGTTACTGGCCAGTACCTTATCCAGACTTGCATCCGGATTACCGCTGGGCCCGATATCATTACCGAGTACGATTCTATTATTTACTTTTATATTGTAATAATCAACCGTTAAGCTGAAATTCTCACCGGGCTTCGCTCCTATGCCCACTGTAAAATTGGTAGACCGCTCTGCATCAAGCTTGGGAACGCCAACGAGTTTTGCCTGCGGTGATACGTTATTAACAAGGCCGGAAACCTGGACACCTTGCCCGGGTACAAAACCGTATTGTGTCTTCTGAACATTGATCTGGTGTAACGATGGAGCGCGGAAACCTGTTGAGACAGAACCACGAAGCGTAATTTTGTCATCGAGTAATTTATAGCGCGTGCTGAACTTATATACAAATGCATCACCGAAGTCACTATAATTCTCATAGCGTCCGGTGGCATTGAGCAGGAAATTTTCTGTAAAGTCAACACCAACATCCAGGTAGCCGCCAAAGTTATATCGATTTGACTTAAAAGAATTTTCTGCACTGTTGCCTGCAAACGAATCTGCACCTCCTGCATCATACGATGCAAGATCGCCCTTTATGATTTCAAAATTTTCGGATCTGAATTCAGAACCAAACGCCATATTAACTTTTTCAGAAATCGATCTTGATATATCTATATTCGCTACGTTATGCGAAAAGCTGTAGCCACCTGCCCTGAAAATAATCGGACTCTTTTCCCGGTACAATACATTTCCTTCCGAATCCGTACGCCCGGCGGTATTCCTGTTAAGAGAATTAGATATAGTATATAATTGTTTGTTACCACCGGTAGTAAAACTCACATCGGTGTTCCATCCATTCCTGTTTGTTTTAAAACCTATGGTACCGTTATAGTCATTCAGGTCACCATCAAATGTAGGGAGATAGCCCTGATACGGTTGTCCTGCAGGCGTTAACAACCCATAATCTGTAGGGCGCCAATACGGCGTTCGGTAATTCGCGAAGCTGTTTACTTTCTTATAGATATAGGCTGCGTTATAGTATAGTTCGGTATGCTCATTAAGATCGTTTCCCCCGTTAACCAGGAATTTAGAGCCTGTAGTTTCTGGTGAACCGTTGATGTTACCGGCATCCGGTTTAATGGCGAGAAAAGCGCGTACATCGTTTATGTCAGCTCCAAAGTCAGATGCCTCGCCTTCTGCATCAACTGTTCCCGGGCGATTGGCCAAGTCTGATTTTGACAGATCGATTGTATAGTTGATATATCCTTTATTGGAAAAACTTGTGCCGTTGTTGAGACTAATGCCCACCATCTGTCCATCACCTTTGGATGTTATTCCGGTTCGTAACGTAACAGAACCTCCATCGGTGTTATCTTTCAGAATTATATTCATGACTCCGGCAATCGCATCCGATCCATATTGTGCAGAAGCTCCGTCACGCAATACTTCAACGCGTTTAATCGCATCTATAGGTATAGCCGAAATATCGGCACCGCTTTCTCCGCGGCCCGGAGATGTTTGTGTATATATCAAGGCACTGGAATTTTTACGTTTTCCGTTGATAAGGATCAGCGTTCGGCTCGGTCCCATATTTCTGATCTCGTAAGGATCCAGCAAAGAGGTGGCATCGTTCACAGGTGTTTGCACCGTATTGAAAGAAGGCACTCTGTATTGCAATGCTTTGTCGAATGTGAACTGTCCTGTACCGGCAAGCTCTTTAACCGATATATTATCAATGGGCAGAGGCGTATCCGTTATTGTACGCTGAGATACACGACTCCCCACGGAGATAACAACTTCATCGAGCTGACCGGCCGCTTCCTCCATTACTATAGTCATATCACCAGACTCCGGTATAGCAGCTTCGATGGTAGCAAAACCGATAAATGAAAAAGATAAATGCGTGGTGGTTTTACGAACTTGCATCGAAAATTTACCATCAGAGTCAGTATACGTTCCTGCTTGTTTGCTTTTGGAAGCAACAGCAACACCGGGTAAGGGAACACCCGCAGTATCTTTTACTATACCCGAAACCAATCGCAAACTCTGTGCTATACTTAGCTGACATGATAAAACTGTCAGTATAAAAAAAGCAAACGTCCGAAACGTAGCGCGCATCTGAAATAATGCCGCACGCTGTTTCCAGCTGAGAGCAATAGATCCAT
>CAMLLI010000566.1 GCA_946480685.1 uncultured Flammeovirgaceae bacterium
ACGTGCTATTAAATCCCCCATAAGAAATATATAGTTAGCCTTTGGCTATATCAGCCTTCATTTTTCTGGTTATATATATACCTTAATTAAAGGTAATAGAATCTACGTATCAAGTCTCGAAAGTATATTCTTCAATCTCTTTGAGGTTTACTTTACATACAACACACTTTCAGATTTTTTAGGCACTGTAGCGGGTAAGGCCGTGATATCTTCGGCCCTTAATTTTTCCCTGTCATGAAACAACTTTACTCTTATGTACCAGTAATCTACAGAGTCGGTCTTATGGTGTTTGCACTGTTTGTCGGTTCGGTATCGTACGCACAAACCCTGAATAACAATTGGAAGCAGGATCTTGAGAATGCGATGAAAGAATTTCAAGGCTGTCAGCCAACTACTGATTTGAACAGTCCGTGTAACAAGTTCTTAGGCGAGTCACTCAACACAGTATACCGCATCAACGATTTTTACTCTCAGAATTTAGGGCGGTATATGGTCGCTTCCGAGATTGCTAAATATTTAAAAAGCAGCGAGCAATGGTCGTTATTAGGCCCATGTTATGATCAGAAAACACTTACGCAGGCGCAAGAACATGCCAATGCGCGCAAAGCCGTGGTAGCAGTATATACGACAAGCTCCGGTGGAGGACATGTTGTATTGATCACGCCCGGCTCACTTCAATCATCTGGTTCATGGGAGCTGAGTGTTCCAACCGCTACATCTTTCTTTTTAAGTCAGCCCGACCGATCGTTTATTAACAAAGGTCTTTCATTCGCATTTGGAAAAATATTGATGAAAGATATTCTGATCTATACACGGAAATACTGAGCTGTGTAATTGGTTAGTTGTAAGTAAATTTTTGTTGTTGTATACGGCGCTTTCGTAGCCTGAAGTTAATTATATAGGTTAATTTCGGATAGGAAAGCGCTTCTTTTACTATATATTTCGTTGGGCGCTATTAGATTTTCGAAAGCCGATCGTTTTCTCAATCTGCAACATATCTTTTCTTTTTGCCGGTAAATAGGGTAAATTCACTTTCTTCTGTCGCAGAATAAAGAACAGTTACGTAGCGGCCAGGTAATTTTGCTGACGGAATCGGGCAATGAGTTGGAGGCAGTTGGTTTTAGGCATTATCCGGGTTGTATAGAATTAAACGCCCAAGCGTATTTCTGGTATAGCATGAGGAAAAACTTCAGTCTGTTTTAAAGGATTAACCTATAGAATTCAACGTAATGATTGTTTTGCGATTGAAGCTCAGTAAATTCTTCTGCAGCATCCGATGGAGCAGGGTTTTGTTGTTGGGCAATATTCTGGTATTGTCGTGCACCGCTGCATTTGGCCAACTCGAACTGCGAAATAAAGTAGTAAAATATACTTCACATAAGGGCTTGCCGCTAAAGGTTATCAACAGCATTACACAAGACAAGCAAGGGTTTACGTGGTTTGCCGCTGATGACGGCCTCGCTCGTTTCGATGGCTATACCTTTCGCGTTTTTAAGAATGATCCGGGTAATTCATATAGTCTTTCGCACAACTATATATTTTGTGTATTCACAGATTCGCACGGGCGCGTGTGGACATCTTCACGCGAAGGACTGAATCAGTTTGATTCGCTCACCGAACGCTTTCTTCACTACCAACATGATCCGCAAAATTCAAATTCATTGGTGGGCAATGATGTGTCTAATATCACAGAAAATACTGAAGGTGCATTATGGGTTTCATCGTGGCAAGCAGGATTTACCTACTTTGACGTAACACAAAACAAATTTATACAGTACTCACAGCGCAATCTACCCGGACTGTCCAGTCAAAAAGTAGTAAGTGTGTATGAAGATGCCGATCATTTACTTTGGGTTGGCTCGCTTAGCGGAGGTCTTGATGTGTTCCAGGTAAAGAATGGAATTATATCGCAAAAAATAGAGCAGCTATCTGGTAAAGATATACCTGCCCTGCGCAACGTGCGATGCATAAAAGCAGATCATGTCGGTAACATGTGGATCGGTACCAATGACGGCCTGGTCTTCTACAATAAAAAGCAAAAAATTCTTAAGCTTTTGGATCAACACACCAGTGCGCTCAAGGGAAGTGTTGTGAGATCGTTATGTGAAGACAGTAATCATAATTTGCTGGTTGGTGTGGAAGGCAACGGTCTCTTTAAAATTTCTTTGAAAGATGTTGATAAAACTGTTACACCTGATTTTACGATTGAGCCCGTAGCCGGCACAGATGAATATAGTATATACAGACTTTCCATTCACAGCATTTACGAAGACCGTGATAAGAACATCTGGCTGGGCACAAACGGTGATGGTGCGCAAATGATCAGTAGTATACCGGAAAAATTTATGCGCATAGAAGTAAAAACTGGTGAGGCTGCACGGCTATACTGGCGGTTCTGGGGCATGTGTACGGATGAAGAAGGAAATCTGTGGCTCGGTTCCGATGGTGATGGTATCTATAAATATACCCGGCACGGAAAATTGCTGCGGCATTATCGTGCAGATGGAAAGAAAGGAAGCCTTACCGATAATGCTATACTGTACGCGTATCGCGATCGCTCCAATGTACTCTGGTTCGGTACATATGAGCAGGGATTGTTTCGCTATAACAAGAGTACCGACACGTTTACAAATTTTAAACATGATCCGACTGATCCGGAAAGTTTAGGGATTAATGATGTCCGGGTAATCTTTGAAGATTCAAAACATAATTTATGGGTTGGCACAAACTGGGGCGGCTTGAATTTGCTTGACAGAGTCTCCGGTAAATTTACCCGCTATACAATTAACAACAGTGCCATTAGCAGCGGAGATATACGCGCGATCATTGAAGACAATAAAGGCGGACTGTGGCTTGGCTGTTCGAAAGGAGGCGTTAATTATTTTGATCCCGATAAGAAAACATTCCGGCAGTATTTTGCGGATGCCGGCAGTAACAAGGATATATCCGGCAATATGATTTATGCATTGCTCTTTGACGGACATGGCAAACTGTGGATTGGAACCGAAGGTGCAGGGCTCCTTACATACGACTCTGCGCAACGTAGACTGCAACGTATAAATGAGAAAGATGGCTTCAACGGCAGCTCTGTGTTTGCTATACAGCAAGATAATGATGGCAATGTATGGCTGAGTACAAATGCCGGTATATCCAAATGGGATATGCGCGAAAAGGTTTTTAGAAATTATAACAGCTCAGACGGTTTACAAAGCGGGCAGTTTAATTCATGTTCATTTCTATACGACAGAAAAACAAACCTGATGGGGTTTGCCGGTACGGAAGGCGTTACCTTGTTTTACCCGGACCAGATAAAACAAAACCAGCAAAAGCCTGATGTTGTAATAACCGGCTTTCAATTGTTTAACAAGGAGGTGCCGATCGATTCTGCCAATAATGAAGATGCTATACTTCGACAAGCTATAAATCACACACCGGCAATAACGCTGCAGTATAACGAGTCGGTATTTACGCTGCAGTTTGCTGCACTAAATTATACTCTTCCTGAAAAAAATCAGTATGCCTATAAAATGGAAGGCTTTGATAGCGACTGGAATTATACCAACTCCAGAAGCGCTACCTATACAAACCTCGATCCGGACACGTATATATTTCGCGTGAAGGCATCGAACAACGATGGTGTTTGGAACGAAACGGGTACATCATTAGTGATCCATATTATACCACCCTGGTGGAAAACATGGTGGTTCAGAACGTTGGCAGTGTTGACCTTGGCTGGTATGGGCTGGGGATATATTCGATTGCGTATAGCCGCTGTTAATGAACAGAAAGCGTTTCTGGAATTTACTGTTCGCGAAAAAACAAAACAACTTCAACTGGTAAATGAAGAGTTGGTGTTGCGCGAAGAAGAGATCAAAGCGCAGAACGAAGACTTGTCGATACAAAACGAGGAGCTTTTTTCGCGACAGGAAGAAATTGCAACGCAACGCGATCTGCTTACAGAGCAAAATCAACGACTGGAAGATGCGTGGAAAACTATTGAAACACAGAACAGGGAAATTTTACTTCACAACAGAACACTGGATCAGGAGGTAAAAGAGCGTACGCAAAAACTGGTCGAGTATAATCAACAGCTCGAGCAGTTTGCCTTCATAACAGCACACAACCTGCGTGCTCCGGTGGCGC
>CAMLLI010000567.1 GCA_946480685.1 uncultured Flammeovirgaceae bacterium
CAACCCCAAAACGCATATGAAAAAATTACTCATTGTGGCAATGCTGTTATGTTCAACACAGGCATTCTGCCAGGGACAATTTCAAAAGGAGACTGCAGGATCGCTTGGCTATGTGTCCGGACATGTGATGCAACTCGCTCAGGCAATTCCAGCCGACAAGTATACCTGGACTCCTGAGAAAGGCGTACGCTCTGTTGCTGAAGTCTGCGCCCACATTGTCTCTGCCAATTACTTTTTTGCCTCCAAGTTAGGCGCCAAGATTCCTGACGGTGTTAAAATGGAAACGCTCGAAAAGGATCTGAAGACAAAAGATGCCATTACTGCAGAACTCAAAAAGTCGTATGATTTAGTACTCAATGCCATTAAGAATACTCCGGACGCAGCACTGGCGAACAAAGTAGAATTTCCGTTTCCGGGAGATTTCACAAGCATGTCTGCTATATTGATTGTAGTTGGCCACTCAAATGAACACCTCGGACAACTCATAGCCTATGCGCGCATGAACAAAATCGCTCCTCCGTGGAGTGAAGGGAAATAATACGGTTGAATATCTTTCGCTACATTTCAGGGTTGTCTTTTGATGGGCGACTCTGAAATGTGGCGACCAAGATGCTATAGCTATATATGCTAATTGAAGAAGAGCGACTCACCTATTGGATAAACAATTTCTACGGGTATGGCACATGGAATGCCCGAATCTGGTTTATAGGTTACGAAGAAGGTGGCGGAGATTTACCGGAGGAAGTAGCCGAGAAGTTCAATTACTTATATACTCAACAAAGTACATTTGCCTCGCTTTGCGATGTTCGTGAAGTGTACAAACAGGTTGTGTTCAGACAAAGCAGCTCCAAGGCAAATATAGTGTCCAATCACTATGAATACCGGTTCGATCGCAATGCCACGCTACATGGCGTTTGGAAAAATTTGATTGCCTTCGCACATGGCTACCGAAATGAGACACTGACCGATATACTCACCTATCAAAAAGAACAGTTCTTGTTGCCTTCTCTGGGGCGTGAGGCATTGATCAAACTATATCCCCTGCCTTGCCCACATAATCATGGCTGGTATTACAGCTGGCTCGACTTGCCGCGACTGGCCTTCCTGAAAAGTCGTGCATTGTATGAAGACCACGTATATGAAATGCGAATACAACGAATCCTCGAAAACATGGCAACCCATAGGCCAGCCGTTGTATTAATGTACGGCATGAACAATATCACCAGACTAAAGCAATCGGTACAGCGTTTCTTCCCAGGCGCCTCGTTTAAAATGGTTAAAGCTATCAAGCTGCAAATGCCGCAATATCACCGCGCAGATTTGGGTGACACTACGCTGCTGATCACAACACAGCTTCCCGCGCTACACCACGGCCGTATTGAAACCGGGTTTGACTGGTCGCAATTAGGAAAAGCGATTGCGGCCTCCGGAGCGCACTAAAAACAGAAAGGGTAGTTTTAACACTACCCCTCGTGATATATACCTATATTTACCAGCCAAGTTATTTCAGTGCCAACGGTGCACAGATTTTTTCCGGTAACACCCAATCTATTTTCTTAAGCGGTACGGTTTCGAAAGTGTTGTCTCCTTCCGAGATCTTTATATACTGGTTAACGGGTATATTATGGAAAATATCGATGGTACTGCTGCCATGCCAACGGATCTCGAGTTCATCTATTTTCGTAGCGGTTCCGAGACCGATCTCTCTGCGCAGCGGTGATGAACCGAAACTGCCGCCTGAGTTTACATCACGGTATATTGTTCTCTTCTTCCCGTTTTCTGTAAAGGTAATTTTTAGTAGTGAGCCAATGGCCGCGCGGTTCGCCTTCATACCGGTTAGGTGAATGTTTGTCCAGTTGTTGGAGCCCTGGCCGGGATTCATAAAGAATGAATTCTGATAGGCGTCACCGATATAGGCCCCTCCCATCTCGATATATATATCCTGATCGCCATCGTTGTCCATATCGGCAAAGGAAACAGCATGCCCCTTTTGTAAATGACCAACGCGGGCGGACGCTGTAACGTCTACGAACTTCTCCCCTCCTATATTTTTAAACATTTTATTGGGAACAAGGGATTGATAGTTGGGATTGCCGGTGCCCAGGTACATGTCGAGGTAACCATCATTATCAATATCACCGAAGTTGGAGCCCATGGCAAATACGATCTTATCAAGGCCATGTTCTTTTGCTACATTCGTAAACGTGCCATCGTGATTGTTGTGGTATAAATACATCTTCTCCGGATTACCTGCGGCAATGGAAAGTTTCTCTGCCGCTGCATAATATGCAAGAGTGTGATTAAAAGAGTAATCACACGCGAAGATGTCCAGCCAGCCATCGTTATCATAATCCCAGAACCATGTCGGGAAGCTGCTCCCCTTGTCACTATATATACCTGCATACGAAGACACATCCTCAAACAAAACCTTTCCTTGTTCACCGGCTTTGTTTCGAAGCAGGTGGCGTCCGTTGTCCATCGTAGATATAAACAGATCTTTCCATCCGTCATTATCGTAGTCACCGGACGTAACGCCTTTTACAAAGTTTTGAATGTTACAATTGGCGCTTACAGAGATTTCAGTAAAGGTGCCATCCTGGTTGTTGATATATAGTTCACATGGGTGCGGCAACTGATATGCCTGCGGTGAAGTCTCATTCCCGATAAATACATCGAGCCAGCCATCGTTGTTGAAATCATTCCAGGTAGCGGTTTGTGTCGGGTGAAAAGACAGCAGTCCACTTTCGGTGGTCACATCAGTAAAGGTTCCGTCACCGTTATTACGCAGCAGGGAATTCGGATCGAGTCCGAACTCATTCTTCCAGGCACCGCGCAGAACAAATACATCCATCAGACCATCATTGTTGTAATCGGTTTGCATGATGTTAAGTCCACCGGAAATTCCCTGCAATCCGGCTGAAGCCGATACATTCTGAAACGTACCATCAGTCTTATTGATGAAATATAGTATACTATCATCCAGTCCCCATCCGCATGTAATAATGTCCAGGTAGCCATCGTTGTTAAAGTCTTCTGTAATACTTCCTCCCGCTCTTGTATTCATATCAAGTTTCAGATCGGCTGCTATATCTTCAAACGCATTGACGCGATGTGTCGTGTCGCCTTCCATGTTAGGCAGTATAAATTGGTCCGGGACTTTAGCAGGATATTCACCCAGCGTCATATAGGCAATGTTGAGAAGCCAGCGTGATTCGAGATCATCGGGATCGTGTTTCAGTATTTCCTCGTAGAGTTCGATGGCACGTTCAGAGCCGGAACGATTCTGATGTATACCAAGCCCGCGAATAGGCAACAGGCATGACGCAGACGCATGATTGGCGATGCAATTACTCCGCTCGCCTTGTCGCAGGTATGCGAGCGCCAGATCTTTATTGACTTTCTCTGCCTGATAAGGATTAATAGTGCCCACGATACTTTCCAGAAGTGCTATAGCTTCTTCCTCCTGTCCTATTTCCAGAAGTACATTTGCTTTGAGGTATTTACAAAACGCAATTTCGCCCGGTGAGCTGTGTGGCAGATTGAGCAGTGAATCCATGTAGGCAATTTTTGCTTCAGGCATAAACTGATTACGCGCGGTGGCAGACTTTGTCCGTACGCTCTTGAGAATGGTAATCATCTCCTCATGACAGTTCTTTTTCTGCGTACAGGAGATACACAGTATGAAGCAATAAAATAGTATAGGTATGACAACTGTTGTTGATCTCATACATCAATTTGTTTTGGGAGTTGGGTTTGGTTAAAATATACCGTGGTCACGATACAAGTTCCATTTGCATCCGGATCAGTTATATAGCAAAGTCTGTATACAGTCCGACAGTATAGCGCAGACTATATATAGATGAGCAGATCCTGATCTGGCGCAAAACCGTCAGAATGCATCTGTGAAAACCACGAAGGAATTATAGGGAACGTTGTTCCGGGATTATGCCAGACACTCGGGAGGCGGTGTCGTTTTTGCGTGGATAGCGTCTGATACAACGTATTGGCTAGTTGTTTTGGACACGATATTGACAACAAGTCTTGAATGTATCTCAACTTCGGTCTGCAATCCTGACTCGAAATCTTTGCAGAAGCCCTGCAGAAGTTTCAATGCTTTCGATGATGCGGGCAGCGAATGGTTAA
>CAMLLI010000568.1 GCA_946480685.1 uncultured Flammeovirgaceae bacterium
TCAGATGCGTATAGCAGTTGCCATAGACGGGGCAGAGCCTCAGGTTAGGGATTATCGCACATTTGACCGAAGTGAAACCTGGAAGCAAAACGTATTAAGTAACACCGCGATTAGTTCTGCGAAGTATGCACTTCGGGAAACAGGTAAACATACGCTCACGATTACAGCGCTGGACCCGGGGATTATTATCGATCGCATTACAATAGATTTTGGAGGATTGAAACCAGGCTATTCCGCAGTACCAGAGACGAAGATGATGGAGTTTGCGAAATGAAAAATTCGCTATATAGAAGTATATATTAACGACCTTGCATCTCCTTAAAAAATACTTTGAACGTTGTGCCGCTACCCACTGTACTTTTCACTTCTACGCTTCCGCCTAATGCAGCAATCTGTGTTTTGACGAGGTATAGTCCTAATCCTTTGCCTTCAACATGCAGGTGAAATCTGCTATAGAGCGTAAAGATTTTGTCTTTACTCTTCTCCAGGTTAATTCCCAAACCATTATCGGAAACTGATAAACCAATATAGCCCTCTTTGGCTATAGCCGATATAGTAATCCGTGGCACTCTATCCGGATGTCGGAATTTAATGGCGTTGCTTAGTAAGTGATATATAATACTATAAAGATAAGCCTGGGAAGTAACGATAGACTGCACTTCTGAAAAATCAGTTCGGATGATTGCGTTTGCATTGTTGATATCTTTTTCCAGGCTGCCAATTACTTTGTTGATCTCTGTCTCAAGGTTGAGTGGCTCGAGGTGGCTTGGTACATTTTTGATATGCAGGATCTGGTTCAGATCCCGTATAACGGAATCAATCTCATGCGCGGTAAAAACCAGTTTGTCATTTATAGTTTTTACTTCGTCCGGAACGTTATCGATCATTCGTAACACAGTGCCAAGTCCCAGGATACGTGCAACAGGTCCGCGCAGGTTGTGAGCTGTAACAAACGCAAATTGTTCGAGTTGCTGATTGTATTTTACCAGTTCTTTGGTACGCTTGTCCACTTCATCCTCAAGCGTTTCGTTTCGGTGTTTTATCTCTTTGTTTTGATTTTCGATAGTGGTATGAGCTTTTTGAAGCTGCTGATTTCTCTCGGACAGCAAATTACTCTGCGTAAGAAGCTCTTCATTAACATCGATCAGTTCCTTTGTCTTTTCTCTTACGATACCCTCGAGGTATATCTGCCGTCTCTTTACCCGTCTGATATTAAGTTGCGTTACCAGGTAAAGCAGAAAGATCGATGTAACAAAGTATATACTATAAGCTACAGCAGTTCTATACCACGGAGGCGTAATGCGAAAGGAGAACGAAGCCGGAGCACTGACTGCATCGTAGATATTTTTGGCTCGTACATAAAGCGTATAATTCCCTTCCGGTAAATTAGTGAAGAATGCTTCTTTGCTTTGTGTCCAGTCCGACCATTTATTTTCAAATCCTTTCAATTTGTACTGGTATAGATTTTTTTCGTTGTCTTCAATAAAGGAACATAAAAATTCGAACCTCAGGTTGTTCAACGTATAGGGTAACGTGTAGAGTGAGTCTTTGGCGATGTCATGGTATAGCAAAGAATCTCTGCACCAGACTTTCTGAATAGACAATTCTATAGGATCGTTGTAAAAGATAACCTGGTGCGGATTGTAACTGAAAATTTTCTGATTATTGCCAATCCATATTTCTCCTGCGTTTGTAACAAGCATGGGAGCGTCTACATCCACCCGTAAATTCCGGAACGGTACCGCAATCTTGTTGAACGGAGTTAGTAAGAGTTTGAAATTGCCGTCCGGTTGTTTTTTCAGAACTCCGGCCATTTCTTTTTCTTTGGCTCTGGCACCCCAGAAGTATATATCTCCCGCTGCGGTTTCCATCAGGGTATAAATGCAGAAGGCGTTGCCAAGTGATTTCCTGTATTTATCCTCCGGTTCAAACCGATCACGACTTGCATTATAACTATATATACCCGCCGTTGTGGCAACTACAGATTTTCCGTTTAAGCGGTAAAGCCTGTTGTTATAGTTGGCGGGTAGTCCCCTGGCAGTATCATAGAACGTTTGAGCGATAACTGAATCCATTTGCTTATTCAATCGCAGTTTCCAAATGCCGTTGGTATTGTGACTGACCCATAGATATCCGTCTTCGTCTTCCTGTATATAACGCGTTTCTTGCTCAAACCCCTTGATCTTTTTTGTACTCCAGGTATTGTCTTTCTTTTGTAACAGTCCCATGCCGGAATAGCTAGTGCCAACGATCATGCGGTCCGTATAATTTCGTAGTGCACACATGGACAGCAGATATTCGTCCCGCGTTAGTTGGATAACTTTTTTTCCTTGCAGTTCCAGTACACCGGAATCATGAAGTGCGTAGAGCTTATCGTTAGCATTGCAAAAGCTCCAGGTAGTGCCCTCTGTTCCGGGAAGCATCACAAAAGTATTTCGGTCTTCCTGGTATAGTATACCATTATCGGTTCCTATATAGTGGTGGTTGCTTTGCCTGCCCAGCGCAACAATATAATTCTTCAATCCATTTTTAGAATCGAAATACGACAGAGGTGAACTGGATATAATGTTGATAATGTCGGAGTCCGCATTGGCCCAAAGGTTATGTTGCCGGTCTTCAAAGAGTGAACCCCAGCGAATGAGATTATCTTTTATAATATTATAATATAGCTTCCCCTCTTTATTATAAAAATCAATTCCCTTGGTGGTATGAATAGCAATGTTGCCATTGTCGAGGCAAGTCATGGTCACGATATCAACATTCTTTAATTGCCGGTTGAGCTCGTGTGAGAGAACGTTCCACTGATCCGGATTCTTTTCGCTAACAATCCATACCTGGTTCTTATCGTCCAGTATTAAGTAACTCTCGTGATTGTAGTCCGTAATCCATTTATACTTCATTCCTGCTATTTCTCTGAAATAGGGTTTCGTTTCAAATTTTCCGTTTTTATACTTATATAGTCCTTCTCCTTTTCTTATGAACAGACTGTTTTTGTTTTTGATCAGACCTTTGCCGTTGATACGCAACACCCTGAGAGCGCTGCCGCTATATATATACAGGTGCTCCTCGCCCATAAAGAAAACCTCGTTGCCGAAAACTCTCACCAGGTGACTTCCGGGGTCATATTTGCAGGAGTCCGGAAAGTTGTTCAATAAAGAAATATATTTATACCTGCCATTGGACTCCTTTTGAAAATAACCCATATCATGGTCGGAACAAGTATATATATTTCCGACTGAGTCCGTGTCCATAGAGTTAATCCCTTTTTTGCTCGGGAACGAAATAAGATTCCATTTATCGCCGTCATATCGAAGTAAACCCTCGGTGTTGGCGACATATATAGTACCAAATTTGTCTTGACGGATGGCCCAGTTCTGACTGGCACCTTGATAAACCTCGATAGGGTAGTGTTGTGTGAACGGTTGTTGCCCGCGCACAGTAAAACAGTATAAAAGAAATAAGCCGGTAATTATCAGACTACGCATTTGATCTTCATCAGGTAAGATATATATACCCGCTGTTGACCGTGGCTCCTTGCCAGTGTCCAATTTTCAATAACCCATGTTTCGTCATTGATGCCAGGATTTTTCTTCAAAACTATGGCAATTAAAACATGAAAGAAACAAGGTGAATACCTACAGTAGCATCGGTATTTTTACTGACAAGGTTGAGCTAACCCGTTATAAGTTCACTTCTTTAATTAAAAATATCTGGCAATTTCGGCCGTATTACTTACACTGGCTGATTTCGGTAGAAAATCGAATATGCTTTTTGACCACTCTTTCAAGTTTATGAAGCGTTTCTACACAATAGTTTTGAACAACTTTAATAGGTTATCAATAAATGAAAACAAATCTATATACAACGAGGGATAAGTGTACAATCGATTACGATCCTGCTATTCCCTGCCTGATTGATACGGTTGGAGAATTTTTATACTACGATGAGTTCAGGCAACACATGAACAAAGGATTAGAGCTGCTGACTGAAAAAAAGAAACTGCACGGTGAAATAGGCTGGCTGGCCAACACCAGATTTTTAGTGGCCATGCCCGATGAAGATGTAAAGTGGATTGCAGAAGATTGGGCTCCGCGAGCAGCGGCAGCCGGTATCCGGTATATCGCGCTAGTACTACCGGACGA
>CAMLLI010000569.1 GCA_946480685.1 uncultured Flammeovirgaceae bacterium
CAGCAGTTTATCATCTTTACGACTATCGAGCTTTTGTGCATGCTCGATCAACGTATCAATGATCTGGTTCGATATATCCGATTTAAAATTGTCAAGCCATGTGGTTTGAATGTTGGGAAGCAGGCTTCCGCGTTTTACATTCCGGATGATCGTATTGATAGTGTGTTCCTTTTCTTCGGCAGTGTGATGGTCATGGTTCAATAATTTATACACAACCTGGTAGTCGCAGTATACCGAGTCATCCATCGTGAGCTTCAGGTAAGCGTTGTTGTTCTCAACCGTAATACCACCAATCTCGTCCAGCAGCGTACGCAATTTTTTCATGTTCACGTTCCGGTTGTTGCGTGCGCTTACTTCGTCTTTATCCGGCCACATATATTCCTGGATCACCGCGGCAGATATACCATTTTCATATTTCACAGAATGCAGCAAGATCAATGCAAACAACTCTTTTAATGTCATGGTAAATTTAGCGGAGATGTCGTTGCCCGCTTTATCGAACACCTGGAATCCTCCGAATAATACTACAGCGGATGTTAATTTGTGTTCCTCTGTTACAGTTGCAGGTATAGGAGCAACAGCCGCATCATCCTCAATTCTTGTTTCTGTTACCGCTGCATCGCTGTGTACAGGTATTGTTTCCTGTTTAATAGCGATGGCTCTTTTTCGCTTGGTATAGTAATAGAGCGTAATGGCACCGGTTATACCGAGTATAATTAGTATCGTAGAGATATTTGCGATGGCACGACTCTCTTTATGTTCCGGCTGAAGAACATCTTCGGCCCGCAGCGGTGGGTAACTGATGGTATGTATATCTACCTGGTATTGTTTACCTTCTTTGTGTGCCGTTATAGCGACAAGTTCCTGCGTAGCAGCAGCATAAAACAGATCACAGAAAGAATCTTCATCATGAAAGTGAAAAGGAATCGAGTCCGCCAGAATTTTTGAATCATCGCTGTCAAGCGAATACTGTCGCAGCTTTACTTGTCCTTCGTATTTGTTTTTAGGAAAGCTCAGTACATAGAAGCAATGTTCATCTTCGTTGATCACCAGTGAATTCGAGAAGGCTATATCTTCTGATTTCTGAGGGGCTGCATACTGACGCACTTTTTCTACGCGATGTGTTTTCAGATCGAAGGTATACAGATCATTAAAACTCTGCGGTGACAATTCCTGTTTGCCACTCATGCTTCCATAACCTCCGAAGATTAATACCTGATGCGTGGCTGCACGAAGTCCTGATGCTGCCAGGTAGCGCGGAGGCACAGCACCGTTCGTTTCAACGGCAGTCCACTTTTGTTGTGTCTCATCGTATTTGTAAAATGTATTCTGATAAGTGAAGTGTCCATATCCTCCGAAGGTATATAGTGCATCTTCTGTTGCGTTATAAAATTTGTTATTGTGCCAGTAGTTTGGTTCGTAATAGGTTGTGTCGTTATTCGGCCAGGTCATGTTAGCGAAATCGAAAGACAACATCTTATTGGTAAGAACATCATAGTTAAGCAACATGCCTTTCTCCGGTACAAACAAAAGCTGATTGGCATCGCTGTGTACGGGAGTTCCCTTCACGTTTTGCTGCACGAATTTTTCGCGACTCAGATCATAGCGATATAAGGTACGTTCATCCGTCATATATAGTATAGCAGAATCGCTGTGAAAAGCTGCCGATGGAAACCGCCCGGTAATAAAACTTTTACGATGCGTCCACCGAGTGTGCCGGTCGATCAGCCATATCGGATTTTTTACCGCAGCTACTTCATTCTCTATACTATCATATACGATGGTGCGATTATGATTTTTCAACAGCCATTTCCGAATAGGTGTATTATTTTCTGTCAACACTATATTTCGGATCACCACAGGAGGCGCATCGGTCGTACTGAATTTTCCGAAATCATTCACACCAAAGTAGAATCTGAACTGATCCAGGTCCGTCATTATAAACGGATGCCGTTTCGTTTTGCCATTCCACGAAAGTGTAATCTCATTTCGCTTGAAAGAGAATGTGAGACTGATGGTTGTGTTTTGAAAAGGCTTTAAGGCAAGCTCGGTGAAATCGAATTGCAAGTCAGTAGGCATGTTATTGATGACGAGCGTAAGGTCACGAAAGTCTTCATGCTCGGGCGTTGACATTAAATCAATATTGAGCGAGTCGTTGGCGATTACCCGCAATATATAGCCATATGCGTTGGTGAGTCGTTGCAACGAGAGGTCGAACGAAACCGTGAAGTCTTTATGAAAGGAATAAGGAGTTTCCGGATTGAGATCAAGGCCTGTACGATGATCTTTACTGACTTCGTGCGATGCAAACGCGAGCCCGTAGTTCTGATGATTAGCCTGCGATTGTGCGCAAACCGTTAATGTCGTTATGAGAACAATGACTATCGAATACAGAACCCTTCGCATATATCTGAAATCGCAACGCTCCGTGCCTCTTATTTTTTATCCAAATTATTTAAAAAATTGAAAATTGGAATTAATAAAACGTTTGAAATTACTCTTTAAGCAGATATTAATTCAATTTTAATACCTCGCCTCTAGGTTTGCGCACACAAATAAAACACATCACGCATGCGCAAGTCAGTTGTAATGTTGATCCTGCTGTTGACAGGACATGTTTTTTGCAAGGCACAAGGAAACAAACTAGAACTCGTCAATCCTTTTATTGGTACCGGTGGACATGGTCATACTTTTCCCGGAGCAACTGTTCCGTATGGTATGGTTCAGGTAAGTCCGGATACGCGTCTTCATGGCTGGGATGCGTGCTCCGGGTATCACGCTTCCGATCAGGCCATTCTTGGTTTCTCGCACACACATCTCAGCGGCACCGGCATTGGCGATTATGGAGATATATTGTTGATGCCCATTACAGGAAAGCCGTCACTTACGCAAGGCACTGCAGAAAATCCCGAGCTCGGCTATGCATCACCAAAGCAGGTCGGAAGTGAACATGCTACACCCGGTTATTATACCGTGTCACTAACAGATTACAAAGTTAAAGTTGAATTGACCGCCACACAGCACGCTGGTTTTCATAAGTATACATTCGATACAGGTAAAGATGCCGGAGTAATCGTTGATGTTGGTCATACGCTGCAAGGTCATTTCAATGTTGTAAATGAAATAGAGATTGTAAACGATCGCGAGATCCGCGGCTATAAATTAACCAAAGGCTGGGCACGCGAGCAGCATGTATACTTTCATGCTATATTTTCTCAACCCTTTACAGCACAACTGGCCAGTGGTGAGCAACTTGTACCTTCCGATCATAAAAAAATCAACAAGACAGGAGCGAAGGCATTATTAAAATTTAGAAATATACCCAATCGGGAGGTTTATGTAAAAGTCGGCATATCAGCGGTGGACTATAGCGGTGCAAAGAATAATGTGTTGAAGGAAATCCCGGATTGGAATTTTGAGAAGGTAAAGGATGCTGCAGCATCGGCCTGGAGCAAGTGGTTAAACCGGATCGATATAAAAGGAGGGACCTCCGATCAGCAGAAGATATTTTACTCAGCGCTATACCATACGGCAATCAGTCCGTCTTTATACACAGATGTGGATGGACGCTATCGCGGCATGGACAAACAGATTCATACAGCGGCAAATGGTTCTGCAAACTATACTATATTTTCGTTGTGGGATACATTTCGGGCGTTTCATCCGCTGATGACCATTATCAATCCGCAAATGAACGAGACGTGGATACGTGCCATGCTTACTAAATATAGCGAGAGTGGTGCTTTGCCGATGTGGGAACTTGCCTCGAACGAAACGGGTACGATGATCGGCTATCATGCCGTGCCGGTCATTGCCGATGCATACAACAAAGGCTATCGCAATTTTGATGTGGAGAAAGCATACGCGGCTATGGTACACGCTGCACAGTATGATTCAACCTTGACATTTGCCGATGGTGAAGTACGCGATGGTATTATGCCGCGTGCTAAATATTATAATGAGACACTTGGATTTATACCGGCTGATAAAGAAAACGAATCGGTGTCCAAAGCACTCGAGTATGCCTATAACGATTGGTGTATCGCCACGTTGGCAAAGGCACTGAACAAAACGCAGGACTACACTATATTTTCCGGCAGGGCGAAACGCTATGCACGATACTTTGATACCAAAACAGGT
>CAMLLI010000570.1 GCA_946480685.1 uncultured Flammeovirgaceae bacterium
TACTTTCAAAACTGAAAGTGCAATCTAAAGAAGAGCCGAATCTTGATCAGTGGAAATCTTTCCTGGGTAAATTGAAGAACCCGGTAAATGAAGTTCATGTCGGACTCGTAGGTAAATATGTATCGTTACCAGATGCCTATAAATCTATAGCAGAAGCATTTGTACATGCCGGCACACGTAACGATTGTAAAGTAAAAGTAAAGTGGATCTCTTCTGAAGATATCACGAAGGATTCTGTTGAAACTGTATTGCGCGGACTCGATGGAATTCTGGTGGCACCAGGTTTTGGTGAACGCGGTCTGGAAGGAAAGATCGAAGCGATCAAATATGTACGCGAGAATAAGATTCCGTTCTTCGGTATATGTCTCGGTATGCAGTGTTCTGTTGTGGAGTTTTCACGAAACGTTTTGGGATTGGAAGCAAGCTCTACCGAGCTGAATCCAAAAACAAAAAATCCGGTGATCGACATGATGGAAGAACAGAAGAAGATCACGATAAAAGGTGGCACCATGCGCCTCGGAACCTTTAACTGCAAATTGAAAAAAGGAAGTAAAGCGTATGCTGCGTATGGCGAGTCTTTAATAGAAGAGCGTCACCGTCATCGTTATGAATTCAACAATAAGTACCTTGAGCAAATTGAAGAGGCGGGCTTGAAAGCAACCGGTGTGAATCCGGATTCAGGTCTTGTAGAAGTAGTTGAATTGAAAGATCACCCGTGGTTTGTTGGTGTACAATACCATCCTGAACTGAAGAGCACGGTGCTTAATCCACATCCTTTGTTTGTAAAATTTGTGGAAGCATCGCTGGAGCACAAGAAGTCAGTAAATAAATAACAGAATTAAGAACAGAATACAATGGATAGGAACTCGGCTATTGGCCTTACTTTAATTGCAGTTTTACTGATCGGATATTTTTACTGGTTCTCTCCACAACCACAGCCCGTTACTCCCAACGTAACGGCTACACGTCCGGCAGTTTCTGAAAAGAAAGATTCAGTTCAGGCAGCACCATCGGTTCCTGACAGTGTTCTTCAGGCTAGGTATGGTGATATGTCGGTTGCCATGAAAGGCACGGAAGCACCTACAGTAATCGAGACAGCCGATATCAAAATCACGTTCAGCAACAAAGGTGGTTCCATCAAGGAATTGGAGTTGAAGAAATTCCAGTCGTACGATCAGAAGTATAACAAGAAAGTAAACGATCCGCTGAAACTTATATCAACTGAATCCAGCGATATAAAATTACTAAGCCAGTATCAGGGCAAAGAGATAGATTTATACTCTTTATTCTACCAGGTTGATCAGAAGAATGTTGGCGACACAACGGTAGTAACATTTACTGCAGCACTAAGCGGAGGTTCCTCTATCGCACATGTATATAAAATTCCAAAGAGTGGTTATGAGATTGCTTACTCGATTGTAAGCAAAGGTTTTGATACGCAACTCACCGGAGAGAATCTGAATTTCCAATGGAACTACACCGTAAAGCCACTGGAGAAAGATCTTACCGATACTCGTAATAACACAACGGTTACATACTATACCGATGAAGACGGCTTTGGAGAATTAACTCCGCGTTCAACCAGCATCGAGACAGAAGCATTTGCAACACCGGTAAAATGGGTTGCTGTTAAACAGAAGTTTTTCCTCGCGTCATTCATTTCGAAAACAAATTTTGCTGGAGGCGAAGTACAGTCAACAGTAAACACCACCGACTCGTCTACTGTAAAGAAAGCAAACATCAAGCTTTCTATTCCTAAGAAATCATTAGCAGACGGTACAGCCAACTTCAAATTCTATGTTGGTCCGAATGATTACCAGGTAATCGGAGATGTATCAGAGCGTTTTAAAGAGAACGTATATTTAGGCTGGAGACCGGTATACTGGATCAACAAGTTTGTGATCTTCCCGGTATTCCATTTCCTCACACAACATATAGCGAACTACGGTATCATCATTATTATACTTGTAATACTGCTGAAGCTTGTGTTGTTCCCGCTCTCCTATCGCTCGTACCTGAGCATGGCGAAAATGAAAGTATTGAAGCCAGAGCTTGATGAGATCAAAGAGCGTGTAGGTGATGACATGACGAAGGTGCAACAGGAGCAGATGAAACTATACCAGCAGGTTGGTGTAAATCCGATCAGCGGTTGCGTACCGGTGTTGTTACAGATGCCGATTCTCTTCGCGATGTTCTATCTCTTCCCGGCAAGTATAGAGTTGCGTCAGCAACCTTTCCTGTGGGCTGAAGATCTTTCTACATATGATTCGTTAATTCAATTGCCGTTTGTTATTCCATTCGGTGTTGGTAGTCACATCAGTTTATTTACGCTGATCATGACTATATCTACACTGGTATATACCTGGCAGAACAATCAGTTGTCATCTGTACAGGGACCGATGAAGTCAATGTCGTATATCATGCCGGTAATTTTCTTCTTCTTCCTGAACTCATTCTCTGCCGGTCTTACATTCTACTATTTTGTATCGAACCTTGTAACCTTCGCGCAGCAGGCGATCATCAGACGTTTCGTAGATGAAAGTAAGATACGCGCCATCATGGAAGAGAATAAGAAAAAGAATGCAGCCGGTGGTGGTAAGAAATCGAAGTTCATGGCGAAGCTTGAAGAAGCTATGAAAGCAAGTGAGGAAGCACGGAAACGATCTGAGGACGACAAAAAGAAGCGTAAGTAATTACTTATTTATAGGTAAGTGATTTACAAACAAATCTTTATACTAAATGTATTCATGAATAACTGTTAGCAGGCATTACCGAACTGTTAACTGATTGTGCAACGATTGTGGATAAACCGTTCCACGATGTTCCACGCTCACCTAAGTTTTCCCATATATTTGTGCCCGCCTGGTAAGACCCCCGGGCGGGTTTTTATTTTTTAAACGTCATTCTTAGATGGGAAAAATCATTGCGATTGCAAATCAAAAAGGCGGTGTAGGTAAAACAACTTCAGCGATCAATCTTGCAGCCAGTCTGGCGGTATTAGAAAAAAGAACGCTGCTGGTGGATGCCGATCCGCAGGCCAACTCAACTTCTGGTTTGGGGCTTAATCCGAAAGACATCACGCAGGGCATTTACGAATGCATGGTAGATGGTGTGAATCCAAAAGATGCGCTTGTAAAAAACGATCTTAAATTTCTGGATGTACTTCCTTCTCACATCGACCTTGTTGGTGCTGAAGTGGAGATGGTAAACATTGAACGCAGAGAAGAAAAAATGCGCGATGCATTGGGCATTGTTCGTGATGAATACGACTTCATCATTATAGACTGCTCACCTTCACTCGGTCTGATCACCATCAACGCACTCACTGCTGCTGATTCTGTTATCATTCCTGTGC
The DNA here is from genome assembly GCA_946480685.1 of uncultured Flammeovirgaceae bacterium. The sequence continues at coordinate 3,356 of CAMLLI010000570.1, forward strand.
AATGCGAATACTTCGCGTTGGAGGGTCTCGGAAAATTGCTGAATACAATTAAGATTATTCAGACACGTTTAAATCCCAAGCTTGAAATAGAAGGCATCCTGCTGACGTTATATGATTCACGTACCAGCTTAGGAAACCAGGTAGTAGAAGAAGTGCGTACGCACTTCCAGAAGATGACGTTTAATACCATCATTCCACGGAATGTAAAGCTGAGTGAATCACCAAGCTTTGGTTTACCAGCCATCGTTCACGATGCCGAGAGTAAAGGAGCAATAAGCTACCTGAACCTGGCGCACGAAGTACTAGATAAAAACGGCATGTCTAAATGAGTACCAACAACAAGAAAAAAGCATTAGGACGCGGACTCAGTGCGCTGCTAAGCGACAGTTCTGCTGATGAGAAATTGGAAGTAGATATTCCCGTTGGAGTGTCGGCTGCAGCAGCAGCGATCACTACAGCTCCGGTTGCAACTATACCGGTAAGCGGAATAACTGAAATACCTGTTGACGAGATTGAGGTTAACCCCTTTCAGCCTCGTACGCATTTCGACCAGGAGGCGTTGATCGAATTGGCGGAGTCTATTACTGTACATGGTATCATTCAACCTATAACCGTAAGAAGACTCACCGATCGTCAGTATCAATTGATCTCTGGTGAGAGACGTTTTCAGGCATCGAAGCTCGCGGGCTTAAAAGCTATACCGGCCTATATTCGCTCTGCAGATGACCAGCAGATGCTGGAGATGGCACTGATCGAAAACATTCAGCGTGAAAACCTCAACCCG
>CAMLLI010000571.1 GCA_946480685.1 uncultured Flammeovirgaceae bacterium
GCAGTCAGCAAGCTGTTTATACGTTCGCTGAAAGACTCGCTCGATAACCCCTCGTTCAAACTATATTTGCTCCCGATCGAGAGTCACATTCGTATTGATGTACAAACCAAAATTGAAGGACTCGTAACAGCATTTGCCAGTTTGCTGGCCGGTGGTCTCATCATTCTCATCAACCGCGTTGAGCTGTTCGACCTCCTCTATATATCCATCTTTACTTTCCCGCTCCTCATCATCTGGTATATCGTAGCGAATCGCATGCATGTTAACTATAGATATACACTTCAGGATACACTGCTGCGAAACAAATCCAGGATATCCGGACAGTCGGAGAAGAAATATACCGTTAGTACTGTCCTTGAAAAAGAAATCAACAGCACAGCCGAAGACAAAGTACTCTATGGCTTAACGCTGATGGAAAAACTGGAGCCTGCTTTATTTGAAAGTACCATTACACGATTAGCCAATAGCGAATCGCCACTGATCCGAAAGTATGCGCAGGAAAAAATACAGGCATTAGGACTTCAAAGCGATACGCCTAAAACAGAAATACGTTCGCTGGCCGAACAAGCTTACGGTGAACTGGAAGACAGCGATCTGCTTTCCATCTCTCCTGAAAAACTCCTGAAGCTGAGTAAATCTGTCAAGCAGGCTGATCGTATACTCTCTGCTAAGCTGCTGCGAAAACTCATCAGTCAGAAGACTATATTTATCTTACTTGAACTCCTGCGCGATGCGGATCCGAAAGTTCGCTACGAAGCGCTTTATACAGCGCGTAAAGTAAAGCGTCAGGAAACGTGGCCGGTGCTCATCGAGTTACTCGGTTCTCCTTCGTATAGTCATCATGCAGCGGCTGCGCTGAAAGAAGTTGGTGAGTCCGTATTACCGACACTCGAAGCTGCATTCCATAAATCGGGACAGAGCGATCTTGTGATGCTGCGCATTGTACAGATCATGGGGCGTATTGGTGGCCGCTATTCATTGCAGTTACAATGGAAGAAAGCAGACTACCCGGATAAACGCATTGTCAAGCAGATCCTATATTCCCTTCGCTTTCAGAATTACCAGGCACGCGGTCGCGAAGTTCGTGATGTGATGAACCTGCTCGAAAACGAGATCAGTAAAACAATCTGGAACCTCGCAGCACTCGATGAACTCCCGGATACAAACGAGTTCTTTTTCCTGAAGCAAGCACTGCAGGAAGAAGTATCCGAGAACTACGACCAGATATATATGCTGTTGTCGATCCTGTATGATCCGCAGTCGGTACAGCTGGTGCGCGAAAATATAGAGACACGCGAGCCTGATAATATAGCGTTCGCGATGGAGTTGCTCGACCTGTTCATCGACCAGGAGTTGAAACCGAAATTACTTCCACTGCTGGACGACTCCCCTACTTCCGTTAAGCTTAAACACCTTCAATTACACTTTGCACGCGAAAGCTATAATCCGATACAGGTTATCAATTATATATTGAATCGTGATTTTAACCTGAACAACCGCTGGACCAAAGCGTGTGCTATACATGCGTCTGCTTTTATTCCGGATTTCCGGATCAGCCGCGGACTTGTAGCACAGATGTTCAACTCTGATAAACTTCTGCAGGAAACTGCTGCGTGGGTGATCTATCATAAAGATCGTAAAGCCTACCAGACTATAGTAGAACGATTACCGGAACGCGACAAGAAATTTATTGATGCCTCCATTGAGAACAACCAGTTGCTGGACGGATTGAACGATGGTTTCTTCCTGTGGATCGAGATGGTAATGTTCATCAAACAAATGCCTGCGTTCGCTGACATTCACGGTTCGTTGCTAGCAGACCTGGCCGACAAGATCACTCCGCTGGATATGGACCCGGGCGAGCGAATCAAGTTTAACCATGATTCGCACAATACACCACTCTTACTGGTAGCTTTTGGCAATGTTACCCTGAAAAATAACGGAAACGAGATTACCCGCATTAAGCAGGGAAGTATATATGGCGAGCTCTTCAGTGACGGTTATGTAGCACCGGTGCAGGAAATTGAAGCTACACAACGATCTGTTGTATTTAAGATCAACCTTATGGACTTCTATTTCGTAATGGCAAATCATCACGAACTGGTACAAGGCCTGCTTAAAAACGTGACACAAGAAAGTAAACAACTATCCTGACCTTTTATTAAACCTAATCTACTTATATAACACTTTATACCCTTACCGATGGCTTTTGATATTGACGTACTCATCGTGTTCGCTGATCGCGACAATGAGACAACCGGGAAGAATGAACCGGGTTGGGTTTCGCATTTCAAGAAATTCCTCGAGCTGATGCTTACACAAGTGTTGGGTGAAAAACCTAACATTCTACTGAAAGGAGAATATGATACCATGACTTCCCCGCAGCTTGATAACGCGGGTGTTTTGATTCCTGTACTTTCAAAAGACTTTATACAATCCGGTCAGTGTCTCGATCACGTAGAAGCTTTCTATAAAGCGATAGAGTCCAACACCAAAAACAGGAACCGGGTATTCAAGGTTTTCCGTACGCCATTGGGAGTACAGGAACAACCTCCGCGCCTTCGCGAATTGCTGGGCTACGAAATGTACCAGCTCGATCCGGACTCTGGCGAGATACGCGAATATACCGACTACTTCAGCACGGAAGCAGAACGCCAGTACTGGATGAAGATGGTAGACCTGGCGTATGATATATATGAGATCCTGCTCTTCCTGAAGAACGCGAACTCGCCTGCCGAAGTAAAAACAATCTACAAGCGCAAAACTATATACCTGGCAGAAACTGGTCACGACTTGTCCGTACAGCGTAACATCATCAAGCGTGAGTTACAACGGCATGGCTACAACATTTTGCCGAACCAGACTTTACCGGGAAATATAGCAGACCTTGAAAGACTTGTTCGGAAAAGTCTCGATGAGTCAAGTCTCTCGATACATTTGATAGGCAGTGCCTATGGAGAAATCCCCGAAGGTGCTGATAAGTCGGTAGTAGATATACAGAACAAACTGGCTGCTGATAAAAGTATACAAGCCAAAGAAAACAATCAGGAGTTTACGCGCCTCATCTGGATATCGCCTAACCTGACGCACGCGAGCGAACGCCAGAAAGCATTTATAGAAAACATCAAGCGCGATGTAGAAGCACAGGAAGGTGCCGAGATACTACAGACACCACTTGAAGATTTTAAAAATATAATGCGTGAAGAGCTCGAAGAAGCCGGAGAGAAAAGAGCTACGCTCGAAACCGGCGGACGATCTATATACTTCATGCACGACAAGATTGATCACCACGAAGCCATGCCGTTGATTGAAGCATTAAAGAAATCAGGCTTCGATGTTATGATACCCGAGTTTGAAGGTGAATTGCTGGAGTTGAGACAAAAGCATATTGAAAACCTGCGCAACCTCGATGGTGCGATCATCTACAAAGGAAAAGTAAATGAGCAGTGGGTACGAATGAAAGCACTCGACCTGCTGAAAGCACCAGGCTTCGGTCGTAAAAAACCGATCGTAGCAAAAGCGATTGTTGCGGCCGGTGGATCGATGAATGCAGAGAGCTATAGAAGTCAGAATCTGCATGTGATCGATGGCAACCGAAATGTATCGGAGTTACTCCAGAATTTTTTACAGGAATTTAAAGCCTAACCATGCGTGAGGTAAGTGTTAATACTTTAACCGCGAATCCGTTTCCGGGTTTGCGGCCGTTCAAGATAGAAGAAAGTCACCTCTTCTTTGGTCGTGAAGGCCAGAGTGATGAAGTGCTGCTAAAGCTTTCGAAGAATCGCTTCGTGGGTGTTATCGGTCCTTCAGGAAGTGGTAAATCTTCATTCATCTATTGTGGTGTAATGCCGATCCTCTACGGAGGTTTTCTTACCGATGCAAGTCCTAACTGGGAAGTGGTCGTAACACGCCCCGGTGCCGGCCCCATCGATAACCTGGCAGAAGCATTACTCAAGAACAACCAGGAATATATAGCAGCCGAAGCTGAAGAGAAGAAGATAAAACGTACCATCTTCTCAACCCTGTTACGCAGTAGCTCCCTGGGTTTGGTAGAAGCGATTGAGCAGACGCGTAAAGATGCTGATGTAAATTACCTGGTACTGGTCGATCAGTTCGAAGAACTCTTCCGCTTTAAAG
>CAMLLI010000572.1 GCA_946480685.1 uncultured Flammeovirgaceae bacterium
ATCAGCGAAGAAGAAGGTATTATCTATTTTGATGACAGCATCAATGCAGATATGATTGCTATGGCAACGCACGGCCGCACAGGTTTTGCGCACGTATTAGCGGGAAGTATCGCGGAAGACGTGGTGAGCCACTCCAAGCGCCCGGTGCTTACATTCGTGACGAAAGCAAGAAAATAAAAAGTCATAACTCATTGGCATAAAGGCCGTTTCACGTCTGTGAAACGGCCTTTTTCTTTTTTGTTATCTTTAGATTGATTTTCGGTGAACAAGACTTAATGTTTGCTGCGAGCCGTTAAACAACTACACTAACCTCCTTATCCAGTTACACATGGAGTACCTGCTGTTTGTCCTTCTCCTGATCACGTTCATTATTCTGATCACGATAAAGAATAACTTTTCCTCTCAACTGTTGCTGCTTCAAAAGAAAATGGATGATCTCGCACGGGAGATCACGCGCCTGCAGAGCAAAGCGATCGAGCAACCCGTCATTATAAAAACTGATGAACGAACGCAGGTGGTGGAGAAGCCTGTTGCGCATACCGCACCCGTTATAACGCCTTTTGTTGAAGAGAAGAAAGAAGTCGAGAAGCCGACAGAGCAGGTAATACCACCAGCTCCTCCAAAAGAAGAAACTTTACCTGTTGAGACTCCACTCCAGGAAGAGTATAAGGAAGAGAAGGAAGTGGAGGAAGTAGAGGAAGCACTACCGCCTATCGAACTAAATCCGCCACGTGTAACCCCTCCGTTGCCACCGAGAAAGCCCGGCTTCTTCGAACGCAATCCAGATATGGAGAAATTCATTGGAGAAAATCTCGCGAACAAAATTGGTATTGGTATACTGGTGTTGGGGATAGGTTTCTTTGTAAAGTATGCTATCGATCAGGACTGGATCAACGAGATCGGTCGGGTACTTATCGGTATAGCGTGCGGTGGTATATTGATTGGTGTGGCGCATCGCATGCGTAAAACATTTGCTGCGTTCAGCTCGGTGTTAGTAGGTGGCGGTATAGCTGTACTATATTTCACCATCGCTATAGCCTTTCATGAATACGCTATATTCAGTCAGACGGCTGCCTTTATACTCATGGTGATCATTACCGGGTTTACAATATTGTTGTCGCTTGCCTATAATCGCATTGAACTTGCCGTGGTGGGTATATTAGGAGGTTTTGCATCTCCGTTCATGGTAAGTACGGGTGAGGGTAATTATGTAGTACTCTTCACGTATATATTGATACTCGATGTTGGTATGCTGGTGCTGGCATACTATAAGAAGTGGAATCTGGTTAACATCATCGCTTATGTCTTTACGTTGATCTTGTTCGGTTCGTGGCTTGGTGCGCAGTACGATAGTACCAATGCAGGCATGATGCGCGGTGGTATTGTATTTGCCACGTTGTTCTACCTGGTGTTCTTTGTTATGAACATCATCAATAACATTCGTAATCGCGTCACATTCAAGTCGATTGAGATAACGTTGTTGTTGAGTAATACATTTTGTTACTATGCTGCCGGCATGTATATACTTGATAACGCTGCCGGAGAGAACTTCAAAGGATTATTCACAGCTTTGCTGGGGATCTTTAACTTCATCTTTGCGTATTCGCTTTACAAGAACGAGCGCGTAGATCGCAACCTGGTATTTCTGCTGATCGGGCTGGTGCTTACGTTTATAAGTCTGGCGGCACCGGTGCAGTTAGAAGGAAACTATATAACATTGTTCTGGGCAGCCGAAGCGGTGTTGCTGTTATGGCTTTCGCAGAAATCGGGAATTAAACTGATGAAGCTTGCCTCCGTGCTGGTAATGGCACTCATGATCATCAGTCTTGTAATGGATTGGGAACAGCTATACTTCAATGGTGTAACCGAGCTCACTGTAATTATCAACAAAGCCTATATTACAAGTATAGCGGTGTTGCTTTCCATTGCCGGTACGCTTTACTTCCTGAAGTTTGAGACAGATGAATACCAGGAATATGTAAAGCCCTATAGATTGCTGCTAAACCTCGGAGGTATTCTGCTGCTGTATGCTTCGCAGTTTCTTGAGTTGCAATACCAGCTTCCAAGATTTGTTGATGATTTTACTGCTGTACTGATTATCATCGGATGCTATAATTTACTTTTTATAGCAGGATTGCTATTGGCAGAATCGAGACTTGGCTTACCCGAACAACTTCGCCAGGCATTTGCAGGATGGGGAGTCATTGCTATACTTTCATTCTTGCTATTCTATCACGGTCAGACGATTGAAGCACGTGATAATTACCTGCTGGGAAATGCCACGTTCACCGGTTTCGGTTTCCATTATCTATATATAGCGCTGTTGCTGCTAATTTCAGTGATGACGTTGAAGCGTGTTCAGAAACTCACAGCCTTCAATGAGGCAAGTCACAATATCTATTCATGGTTCTATATTTCATTCTTTATATTCCTCGCGAGTGCCGAGCTTGATCATACTGTGTTGCTGATCGGTTATTCCGGTATTGATACAATGGATCATATTCTTACGCAGAACCACAAGATCGGCTTCCCGATACTGTGGGGTATAGCATCGTTCCTGCTCATCGCGATCGGTTTGAAAACCAAGAAAAAACATTTGCGTATTATCTCGTTAACGTTGTTGCTCGTTACACTGGTGAAACTTTTCGTTGTGGACATCCGTGGTATTTCAGAAGGAGGGAAGATTGCAGCGTTTATATCACTGGGTATCTTGTTGCTGGTGGTGTCTTTTATGTATCAGCGCCTCAAGAAACTATTGCTGGCAGATGAACCGGTGCCGGGCAACAAACAAACAGAAGAGTAATGATGAAACGATATATAGGTATAGCATTTTTAAGTTTAGGTTTTTTTTCTGCCGTTGCACAGCAGTTTAAAGCCGAAGCAACGCTGCCACCAACGGATGCCGATGGTTTCTATCGTGTGTTAATTACGCCTGAAGCGGCAGCATACCCGAACCAGACTTTCAGCAATGTGCGTCTGTACGATGCACAACAAAAGGAAGTTCCCTATATAGTAGAACAGGAGCAACCGGTTTATCAGAATGAACAGTTTCGGGAGTATACTATTGTTGAGAAGAAGCAGGAACCCGGTTGCTGTACAACGCTCATTCTGGAAAATCCCGACAAGGCTGCTATCAACAATATAAACCTGCTGATTCGCAATGCGGAAGTTGTTAAAGAAGCAACGCTTTCAGGAAGCGATGATCGGAAGAGCTGGTTTGTTATCAAGGAGAAGTTTACACTTCAATCCATCGATAATCCGAATGAAGCTGCTGCAATGAAAACAGTAAACTTCCCATTGAGTAATTATACCTATTACCAGTTGCGTATCAATGATTCAACGCAAGCTCCGTTGAATATCATCAAAGCCGGGTATTACAACGCGCTCACATCAATAGGCGCGTATACAGAAGTATCACCCCGAAGTATAGCTACAGCCGACAGTATCAAACAGAAAAAGACCTATATACATGTATTGTTTGATACGCTGCGTTTGCTCGATAAAGTAGAATTATCCTTAACAGGAACACCTTACTTCATGCGGCAGGTGGATGTATACGAACGTCAGGCGCGGAGTACAAAAAAAGGTGTAAAAGATTATTACGAGTTCGTTACCTCCTTCGGCATCAGCTCTGCCGGTGCAGCCATTGTGCATTTACCGATGGTGAAAAGTCGTGAGCTCATGTTGGTGGTCGATAACCAGGATAACCCATCGCTTACGGTATCATCTCTGAAAGTACACCAGCTTAACCGTTACCTGGTGGCGTGGTTAAAGAAAGGAGAGAAGTATACGTTGCGTTTTGGCAGCGAGCAGATGACAGAGCCTTCCTACGATCTCGCGTTTTTTAAAGATAGTCTTTCTTACCAGCCCACCGTTCTGAAAGTGCAAAACGTGCAGACTATACAAGCGGCAGATAAAAAAGAAGAGTCGCCAACGTTCTTTACAGACAAGCGTGTTATCTGGGTGGCGATTATACTTGTGATTGGAGTACTCGGATTTATGTCCGTGCGACTGATTCGCGAAACAAATACACAGAAGAAGATATAAGCAAATTGCTATACCTTCTTCTGTGTAAATATATACTTACTGCGGGAACTTGAACGATTGCCGTGCAATCATCTTCCAGCTGCCGC
>CAMLLI010000573.1 GCA_946480685.1 uncultured Flammeovirgaceae bacterium
CCTGTCGTTACCGGATGCAAGACCTATATTCTTATTGACGAACACAAAACTGAACGCCCATGTTTCGGAGTTATAGCCTGCAAAGAAACTAAGTGATGAATTAGGACTGAACGATGACGAGCGTATACGCTCTCCGTTGCTGATCACACTATTGGTTCCAAAGTCCAGGCTTACCGTTGCTTGTCCGGTAAGGAAGAAATGTTTTTTAATAACCCACGTATATACATAGCCTATATTGGGCCCCATCTCTGCAAAATTTACCTGGTTGAGATTAGCCTCTTCGGTTTCTCCACTTAACGTTGAAGGCACCATGGTACTATCGGCTTTGGTACGCCCCAGGAAAAATTCAAGTCCGATCAATAAAGAGCCGGCAGATTTTTTTTGCCATTCACTTTGCAGAAAGGATGCCCGGTAGGAAAACTTTTCATGATTGAAGAGGTATTGTCCGGAAGCTCCGAGGAATCACACTTTAATATCAGGTCGCAGATAATATCCATCGCTACTGGGAGCAAGATTTTCTTTGTCGAGATAAAATCCATTGTAGAACTGACCGAATGCATCAATGATAAGCTTTCGACCGTATAGATGCGATTGCAGATCAAGGTAACGTGTCTTCCCTTTTTCTCTATCCCGGTTTAGAAAACCAAAACCATATGCCAGGTTTAAGGTAGCCCACTTATATGTAGCACCTACACCCATATTTAAAGTAGTGTTGGGCCGGTAGCGAACGTTGATGCTTTCGGTATCATGCCTGTATCGGAAGGAAGTATACTTTTGTGAAAAGTAAAAACGTCCGGTGATAATCTTATCGTAGGAAGTATAGTAAGCATTGTTGGACTGTGCCGTTCCGACAAGAGCCCGCACTAGGAACAACGCTATCATTAGTGGACGAATCACGATAGTGCATCTAAAAAAGCGATTCCACTAAAAAACAAAAGCAACGGCACGAAACCGTTGCTTTTATTCTACAAGTATTGTTTAACCAGTATACTAGCGCACGTTGATACCGAAGCCAACCGTAAGCGCATTGTATTTCTGCAAAGTATAATCAGCATGTAATGTGAACACGGCAAGCTTCAGGCGGAAGCCCGCAGCAACACGTGGGCCTGATGCTGCATAATTCAAATCGATAGGGTTGATCTCTTGCGCATCGTAAGTACCGTTGTCATTAACATCCCACTTTCCACGCAAGCTTAAATTAGACTTGGCGATGTTATATCCTAAACCACCGTATACCGTAAGCACAGATACCTTTTTCGAAATAACAGCCTGTATTGTTGTTGCATTCATCACCATCTCTCCTTTCGGATTTTCAGTCTGAATATCATCAGGAGTATATTTATAGTCTAATGATAATCGTGTATAGCCAACAAATGCAGAAAGATCAAAAGGCAACAATTTAAGCCCGGGAATATATTGCTTCACATCGTGCATTACACCAAGTCCGAACAACTTGAATTGAGAATCATCATTCAGATCAATAGTAGGAGTAAATCTTACTTTAAGGTCAGTGCCTTTTGGCAACCCTATACCCAGTGTAACCATCGGTACCGGCATCCAGTTTTTACCGATCTCACCTTTCAGATCAAGTCCACCGGGACCTTCAAATGTTTCACCACTTTGATTCTCACGAAAAACCGGAGACCGGTCTGGTCCGAAAACAGTAGGAGCATTTGGCGCATCGGGTGAAGAAGGATCAAGCGAAATACGTTGCAGATTAAGTGCAGCAACATTATAAAATAATTCGCTGTTGGGAATTGACATAGCACTTGCAGTCACTGTCAAATCAATACCAATAAGTTTATGTGTCTTGGCCGTGTTATACCATCCTGAGTTTAATCCGAGAGAAATACTTTTCATGAATGGAGTCATGTAGCTCCCGATCAATTTCTCACCATCATCAACACTTTCTCTCAACAATTCATCAATATCATCCTGTGCAAAGGCTGGTACTGAAGCCGCAAAAAATAGTCCGAATACAACTGCTGTTCTTTGGAGTAGGTTCATAAATTTTTAATTAAGCGCTAATTCATCCCAAAATATAAGATTTGGTAATCTTTCTTTCGGGAAAGATGTGCAAATTATCACATCACTTAGATTCAGCTTTGTATTTTTGCGCACAATGGAGGTTCTGTATAGTGTTTTTATAGGCTTGTTCGGGTTCCTATTGAAACTCGCAAGTCCTTTCAACCCAAAAGCAAAAGCATTTGTCTCAGGCCGTAAAAAGCTCTTCAGCCGATTATCAGCCAGCATTACCGGCAATGCTCCGCTCGTATGGGTGCATTGTGCATCATTAGGTGAATTCGAGCAGGGACGCCCCGTTATCGAAGCGTTGAAAAAGGAGTTTCCACACGTGAAGATATTGCTCACCTTCTTCTCTCCTTCCGGCTACGAAGTGCGCAAGAACTATAACCAGGCAGACTATATTTATTACCTTCCGTTAGACACCAAACGCAACGCGCGCAAATTCATCAGCATCACCAGGCCGGTGCTGGCCATCTTTGTGAAATATGAATTCTGGTATCATTACTCCAAAGAACTTCACGCGCATCATATTCCGCTGATATCGGTGTCTACTATCTTCCGTAAGAACCAGTTATTCTTTCAGTCGTATGGAGGGTTTTATAGAAAGATACTCAAGAACTTTTCATTCTTTTTTGTGCAGAACGATGAGTCGAAACAACTTCTGCAATCCATCCACGTGACGAATAGCCAGCGCGTTGGCGACACGCGGTTTGATCGTGTACACCAGATTGTAAAGCAAGGTGGCGAGATTGATATTGCCCGCATCTTCAAGAACGACCAGCGCACCATGGTGGTAGGAAGTTGCTGGCCGGAAGATATGGATGTACTCGCTCCGTTCATCAACGAGAACAAGCTGAAGTTCATCATCGCGCCACACGAAATTTCCGAGTCCTTTATAGCATCGCTTGAAAAAGCGCTGATGGTAAAATCCATACGCTATACCGCGGCCGAAGGACATAAAAATCTTGACGATTACCAAGTGCTGATCATTGATAATATAGGAATGCTTTCGCACCTCTATCGCTATGGTGAATTTGCATATATAGGAGGTGCCTTCGGCAAAGGGCTCCACAACATTCTGGAAGCAGCGTGCTATGGTGTACCTATACTTTTCGGAAATCGTAACTTCGAAAAATTTCAGGAGGCGCGCGACCTGATCAATCGCGGTGGCGCCTTTGAAGTAGGCGACTATACCGACCTGAAGACAAAATTCGAAATGCTCAATCTCCCCGAAAATTTTCTGTTAGCCTGCGATGTAACCAGACTATATGTAGAAGAAAACCTCGGAGCCACAGAGAAGATCATGCAGTATTGCCGCGGAGTGGTGGGACGTTAACCGTCCCGTTATCCGTTAAAAGTTATCCGTTAGTAGTTTATGGGTATACACTATATATCTTCGTGGCTTCACGTATAGGGTTTTTCTTTGTGAAGCTTCGCGTCTTCTTTGCGTTCTTCGTGCCATTGGATTTTAATTACTGCACCCAAGCACCTTTGGCTATTTATACTCAGCCGGCCACACTCTTCACAATTAACGTATAACGATTAACTTTACACCACAATCCATAAAGAAATGAAGGGAACAGTCATGCGCTCAACCGGATCATTCTACGATGTGCTCGCAGAAGACGGCAAGAAGTATAACTGTCGCGTGCGCGGAAAGATAAGACTGGAAGGCATTAAAGAGACAAACCCGGTAGCCGTGGGCGATCATGTGATGATGGATCTTGAAAATGATATTGGTTCGATCACCGAGATTCTTCCGCGCACTAATCATATTCTGCGAAAGTCTGTAAAGAAGACTGGTCACTCGCACGTACTTGCTGCAAATATAGATCAGGCGCTGCTGGTAGTTACCCTTGCGCTGCCGCGTACATCGCTTGGCTTTATCGATCGCTTTCTGGCAAGTGCAGAAGCCTATCGCATTCCGCAGGTAATTGTTTTTAACAAACGCGATCTGCTTAGCGAAGATGATCTGGTTCTATTGAACGAGTTGATCCAACTCTATGAAAGTATAGGTACCACCTGCTTCTCTATATCTGCGCAACACGATGATCCGGAAGCAATCCGAAAAATTCTGCAAGGAAAAATTACACTTATTGCGGGTCA
>CAMLLI010000574.1 GCA_946480685.1 uncultured Flammeovirgaceae bacterium
CAGTATATTTGCGCAAATGATAAAATGATCTTTCGGATCAAAAGCACTTCCTTCGCGAAACAGATCACCCCACCAATCGGTAAAATCAGAACTGCCCGTTAATGCGTGGCATACCCACACAATGTTAGAGCGTTCGTGGTTGAGTTTTCCAAGCGTGGTATATTTCAACTGGAAGCCGGGTAATGTTGATCCCGACTCAAGATCGAACGGATGATTGTAGTGAAAGGTGTGATCGTGTTTTTCCATTGGTGGTGGTGCTTCACCCGTTTCACCTCTCCCTATGGCGGGGAGAGGGAACGGATACATTTATACTTAACTTTAACTAGGATTTATACTTTACTTACGCTATCAATTCTCCTTCATATACTTTGGCAAACGCCTGCTGCAAATCTGCTTTTATATCATCGATGTGCTCAATGCCCGCAGAAATTCGCAGCAAGGTAGGCAGTACACCGGCTGTGATCTGTTCTTCTTCATTGAGTTGCTGATGCGTTGTAGCAGAAGGTTGAATGATGAGTGTTTTGGCATCGCCTACATTGGCGAGGTGACTAACCAGTTTAAGACTGTCTACAAATTTAGCGGTGTGTTGCTTCGTGCCTTTCAATGTGAAAGAGAGTACAGCACCAAAACCGTTACGCAAATATTTTTTAGCAAGCTTGTGATAGGTACTGCTTGGTAAGCCCGGGTAGTTTACACTCTCCACGAGCTCGTGTTGCTCAAGCCACTGTGCAAGCGCCAATGCATTATCAACGGAGCGTTGCACGCGCAATGACAGTGTCTCAATACCTTGCAGTAACAGGAATGAATTGAATGGACTGAGTGCTGGTCCGAAATCACGAAGACCTTCTACGCGTGCGCGAATGATGAACGCTATATTTGGTAAGCCGAGCGGATTTCTTTCACCAAATACTTCCCAGAACTTAAGACCATGATATCCTTCTGATGGTTCTGTGAACTGCGGGAATTTACCATTGCCCCAGTTATAGTTTCCGCCATCTACAATGACACCGCCTATAGATGTACCATGTCCACCGATCCATTTCGTTGCAGACTGTACTACTATATGCGCGCCATGTTCCAACGGACGGAATAAATATCCTGCGGCACCAAATGTATTGTCAACAATGAGCGGAAGATCATGTTTTTTGGCAACAGCAGCGATGGCTTCAAAATCAGGAATGTTAAAGCCCGGGTTACCGATTGTCTCAAGATATAGCGCTTTGGTATTTTTGTCGATCAGCTTTTCGAATGCTTCCGGTTTATCGCCTTCTGCAAAGCGGGCCTCTATACCGAGACGTTTGAAAGCAACCTTGAACTGGTTGTATGTACCTCCATACAGAAAGGTAGTAGAAACAAAATTATCACCAGTCTGAAGTATATTATTGAGTGCTAAAAATTGCGCTGCCTGCCCGGAGCCCGTAGCGAGTGCAGCTACACCACCTTCCAATGCAGCGATGCGTTTTTCAAACACATCGGTTGTCGGGTTCATGATGCGGGTATATATATTACCAAATTCTTTTAGTGCAAAAAGATTGGCGCCATGTTCAGAGTCCTTAAAAGTATAGGACGTAGTCTGATAAATAGGTACAGCACGTGAGCGGGTTGTAGGATCGATTTCCTGGCCGGCATGGAGTTGGAGGGTTTCAAAATGTAAGCTTGACATAACTATATTTTTTTATTCGGGTGAATGACTGAAATTATTAAAAGAGGATTTTTTGCTATAGGGAAGTATACGTAGCCGTAATCATACCTGTCACTTGGCAGATCGTGAGACTCGTGTGTTGCTGAAAGCGGAGCGCTATAGATTAGCAACAGCACGCGCAACAACAACATGCGTTGCACATGCAGTTGTTAATAGCATGAATAATTTCGGAAAGATAAGCACGGAGGCTATGCAAGCCTGACCCGGAAATGATGGTGTTAATGATGCTTTTCATTTTCATCGGTTTATATTTCCCGGCCTGGACCATCCAAACCGGAGTCAGGATTTAGCACCTTTTCCTTATTATCGGGAGTGGTTGCTAGCGCTTCTTAGAGCCTGTCTCTCCGCGCTTCTTTATAAATCGATCAAGCAAGAAGTGCTTATTCGACTTTGATACCACAAACGTAGAGTCTGCGAAAGTTGTTTCCAAGAACTTGCACAAAAAATTTTTTACTGCAAGTCGCGTACAACTGTTAGTAATTCAGATGAAAATTCGGTCAGGGCTTCTGAAACGGCAATTTTACCGTGAACGCGGTGCCTTGGTACACTTCGCTTTTGAAAGACACTTCGCCCTGCAAACGCTCCACGGCACGTTTTAAAATATAGAGGCCGAGCCCCGTGCCCTCAACGTGATTGTTTGCGCGGAAGAACATATTAAAGACTTTTGATTGCAGGCGCGGATCTATACCTATACCATTGTCTTCTACAACAATCATCAGGAATTTGTCATCGCGTGAGACAGCAACACGCACTACGGGCTCTTTCTCCGGCATGGAATATTTGATCGCATTCTCGATAAGATTCTGAAGAATAGTATTTACAATCGCCCATTCGGAGTAAAATTCAAGACCGGTTTCAACCTCAATGGTAAACCGGATATGTTTGAAGTTTTCGAGGAACTGATACGTAGCAATGCAGTCGTTGAGCAGTGTCTCAAAATCTATTTTCGTGCGCTTAACCTCCATGTGGTTCATGCGCGTAATGTTGATGAGATCAAGCACTATATTATCAATACGCACGATCTGCGACTGATACATGTCGATATACTTTAATATATGTTGGTCTTTAATCTCAAGCTTCATCAGGTTGTTCAACCCGAGCAGGGAAGATATAGGCCCTTTCAGATCGTGTGACACCCGGTAA
Organism: uncultured Flammeovirgaceae bacterium; assembly: GCA_946480685.1. Next base: position 2,846 of record CAMLLI010000574.1, read on the forward strand.
AAGAATGAGTCGAGTTCGGCATTCTTCTTTTCAATGATCTCGGTTTTGCTGCGCTGTATCTCTGCCTCCATCTCGAGGAACTTTACCTTTGCGATGGATTCATAACTTTTTACTGCATTATAGGTATGCGATACGACAAGCGATTCTTTGATCACAATATATTCATCGAGGTATTGAATGGCTTCCTCTAATTTACCTTCACTTCGCGCTACCAGGTGAAGATTGTAAAGCGATTTATAGCGTACGAAACGAATATTGTACTGGTTGGCTACCTGTTGCGCGAGCATGAGGTGCTCGCAGGCTTTATCATTTTTACATAGTTCATAGAATAACACACCCAGCTTGTTGTGTGTCATCGCTATACCCAGTTGATCGCGCGCTTCGAGATGTATCTTGAGTGCCTGATTCAGATCGCCCAGCGCTTCATCAAAACGTTTGAGTTTGATATATACTTTGCCGCGACCATAGAGTGAATAACCCAGCCCGCGTATATCGTTCGTCTGTTTCTTAAGGGTAATGCTTTTTTCGACCGTAGCCAGTGCGAGGTCATGCAGGCCGCGTTTTAAATATATACCTGATAGCGGGTTGTAAGCATTTGACTCGAGGTTCGGATCGTTGGTGAGGCGCCCGGCAGCGACCGAACTCAAATACGAACTGATGGCATTCTCCTGGTCGTCCAGGTATTCATATATAGTGCCGAGCGATTTTAATACGCGTGCTTCATTATAGTGATCGCCCAGGTTTCGATAGATAAAAAGGCAATCCAGCAGGTATACTAATCCTAAATGAAAGTTATCGGTTTTGTAGTGAACGCCCGCTATAGCATACTTGGCATCTGCTATACCTTTCATATTCTGGCGCGTGTCGAAAAACTTAAGCGCTTCTTCCGCCAGACTCAGCACTTTATTATAGTCACCCCGTATCATGAGGTATAGCGCTAACTGATTTTTAGCCAGCGCTGAGAGTTCCGGGTCGTCAACTTCTTCACTGATCGCTATGACACGCTGTGCCAATGCGATGCTCTTGTGCAGATCATAACTCCTGCAATCAAAAGCCTGCTTCAATAATGTTTTTGCTTCGTCAACTTTATTGTCGTCCGCCCCGGTCTGTTTCATAGTATAACACGCTCGCGCATCGTTCTGGCAATGAATAAATATATAGTTATATTCGGTATGTTCCCGCTTTTTATTCGAGTCTGCGTATGGTAAGTCGCTGTAATGTATTAACTACACGATCACAGTATTATTTCATAATGCGTTTCGAAACGATAAATTTTTATGGT
>CAMLLI010000575.1 GCA_946480685.1 uncultured Flammeovirgaceae bacterium
AAGGTGCTACACTGGGTGTTACCTATATGTTGCCGAAAGGGTATACCGTGGGAGCAAACGGCACGTGGGCTTCTTTCGATATCAAGGATGCAAACCCGAACAATGTACCGGCTTTCAATACACCAAAGTATAGAACAACCGTAACCGTTGGCAACAGCGAAGTGGTAAAAAATATAGGCTTCAACCTCGCATGGCGCTGGCAGGATTCATTTGACTGGTATGGATCATTTAATGAAATGCGTCCCGGTCGTATCAAAGCATACTCGATGGTAGATGCACAGGTAAGCTATAAAGTGCCATCCCTGAAAAGCATTGTGAAAGTTGGTGCCAACAACCTGTTCAATCACCAGATATACCAGGCCTTTGGTTCGCCTACGATCGGTGGAATTTATTACGTAAGTGTAACCTTCGATGAACTGTTTCATCCATGAGCAACAATCTTGAATTTGCAACCATTACACCCGCTGTACCGCAGCGCATTGCTGTGTACGGCTGGGTAACGTTTATCGTGTGCCTCCTGAGTAATATACTCGGGGGCACTGTATCAACGCTGATGTCTGTTTACCTGCCAACTGTGGTGAAGTCGTTCGCGCTTACCAACGATGCACAGCAGCTCAATGATGTGAGTGCGTATATAAATGCCCTATATATAGTAGGCTGGGCTTTTGGCGGGATAACGTGGGGCATCATTAGTGATAAGATCGGTCGGACAAAATCGCTGGTGTTATCGGTAGGCTGCTTCGGACTTTTTACACTACTGATTTCATTTGCACCTTCGTGGGAGTTTGTGGTGGCTTGCAGACTTCTCTCCGGGTTTGGTGTGGGCGGTGTACTCGTAATCTCTACAACGTTTCTCGCAGAGATTTGGCCGAAAAGCTCGCGTGCTATTGTTATAGGCATTGTCTCAATCGGTTTTCCGATAGGTGTTTTTTCTGCCGGTCTTGTAAATTATATAGTATCGGATTGGCGCATGGGTTTTCGCATGGGGATACTGCCCTTGTTACTTGCCCTGGTCGCTTTTGCGATCGTAAAAGAATCCGAGTTGTGGAGGAGTGCGCGGAGTGAATCGTCTGTTAAAAATATAGTTTCGCTGCAACGCGATCATCGTAGCAACTTGTGGAAAGGCTCTGTGATTTTTGGTTCAATGCTCATCGGACTCTGGGCTATATTTTCATGGCTGCCTACGTGGGTGCAAAGTTTACTCACCAACAGTGATGGACAAACCGAACGCGGTCTCACCATGATGTTACTCGGTGCCGGCGGGCTTACCGGTGGATTCTTCTCCGGGTGGATATCCAACGCACTGGGTGTACGCAAAGCGATGATCCTGTGTTTTGGCGGGTGTATGATCATGTCTGTATTGCTCTTTAAGTTTAATACTACATTTTCATCTATAGTATATGTTGAAACTGCCGGACTGGCTTTGTTCTTCGGTATCAGCCAGGGCTTACTGTCCAATTATATACCGCAGCTTTTCCCGACTGCTGTGCGTGCAACGGCAACGGGTTTTTGTTTTAATATCGGGAGACTTGTAACAGCCGCTGCTGTATTCTTTGTCGGTACGCTCGTTACCACACTCAACGGATACGGTAATGCGATCTTTACTTTCTCTATTGTTTTTTTGATCGGCTTCCTCACACTGGTCTTTACCAGCGACCGATCGCTTCAACATGAATCACAATTACAATCTTAAAAACAGAAAATACTATGGCATATATAGCAGTACCAGAAGGAGTACCCGGCATTCGCAGCCTGGTAATGTTTCGGCCGGAAACAGGAAAACATTTGTATGAGCTAGCGCAGGTTTTGTTGAGAGGCGAATCACCGCTCTCGCAGGCCGATCGTGAGTTAATAGCAACGCACGTATCATCGCGTAACAACTGTATGTTTTGTATGAGCAGTCATGCAGCAGCAGCACGTGAACTATATGGTGATGAAAAAGATATAGTGGATTGTGTGATCGCGGATGTTGATGATGCACCGGTCGGTGCCAAGCTAAAGGCATTACTAAATATTGCAGGCAAAGTACAACACAGCGGTAAGGCAGTAACCGAAGCAGATATAGCGGCAGCGCGGGAGCAGGGCGCTACCGATCGTGATATACATGATACCGTACTGATCGCAGCAACGTTCTCGATGTTCAATCGCTATGTCGATGGATTGAACAGCTATACGCCAACCGATCCGGCTGCATACGCAGAGATGGGTAAGCGCATGACAACGCTTGGCTATGTATTACCTCAACCCGCAAAAGTATAATGGCCTATATAAAATTACCCGATGAACTCCCCGGCATTCGCGGTCCCATGGCGTTTCGTCCGGAGACAGCGAAGCCTTTGAATGATCTTGCCGAAGTACTGCTGCGAAGTGATAATACATTATCGCGCGGTGATCGCGAGTTGATGGCAACGTATGTGTCCTATCTCAACGATTGTTTCTTTTGTCAGAATGCGCATGGAGGCCTGGCTCAACACTATATGCAGTGCGATATGAACTATATAGATGGTGTGAAGAAAGATTACCTGGCATCTGATCTTCCTGATAAATTGAAAGCTTTACTGGCTATAGCAGCCAGCGTTCAGAAAGGAGGGAAGCATGTTACACACGAGCAGGTTGATAAGGCGAGACAACTCGGGGCAACCGACCGGGAGATTCACGATACAGTATTGATCGCAGCGTCCTTCTGCATGTTCAATCGCTATGTAGACGGTCTGAATACCTGGGCACCACCCGATCGTAACTTCTATATAGAACGCGCTCCGCGAAGAGCTGTGGAGGGTTATGCTGACTACGATCCGCATAGTTAGTTTTTGTTTCCCGCAGAAGACGCAGATTTACCAGAAAAAATTCGATATATATATACCGGCATCTATATTCTGTATTATTCTGCGAATATCTGCGTCATCTGCGGGAAAGAAATCTACAGCATCTGGTTTTTATCCGTGAAATCTTTGAAGGCCTTTCGGTACGTATCGCTTACCGGAATATTAACTGTGCCGATCTGAACTTCGCCTTTGTGAATCACATCGATAGCATCCACAGCTACGATATAGGAGTGATGAATGCGAATAAATTTATCAGGCGGCAATTGTTCTTCCAGCGATTTAAGGCGTTGCAGCGTAACGATCTTTTGTGTGCGTGTATGGATCGTGACATAATCTTTTAATCCTTCTACATATAGTATATCATCCCAGCGCAGCTTTACCAGTTTGGTCCCGTCTTTTACAAATACAAAAGGCTGCACGACAGCATCCGGTAAATTCTTCGGAGTTGCCGCGACTGGTGCCGGAGTTGTTAATCGCTGATTTACTTTTTCAACAGCGCGAAGAAAACGCTCGAACGTAATCGGCTTTAACAGATAATCGATCACATCGAGTTCATATCCTTCCAGCGCGTACTCGGAGTAAGCTGTAGTTAAAATTACCAATGGCTTTTTCTGCAGCGCCTTTAGTAAAGATATACCCGTGATCTCCGGCATCTGTATATCGAGGAAGAGTAAATCAACCGGAGTGTTCCGCAGAATCTCGATGGCTGCCAAAGGATTCGAACTCGCATCCAGTAAATTCAGGTATGGAACTTTCTTTACATAGTCTGTCAGGAGACTACGCGCCAGTGGTTCGTCATCAACTATTAAACACGAAATGCTCACGATAAAACAAGTTTCAATTCTACTGCGTAACGCTCCGGAGTTTCCTGTATAGTCAGGGTGTAGCGCTCCGGGTAACTTAAAGCTAATCTACGCTGAACATTTTGTAATCCAATACCCGACTTCCCCGCAGCATCGGTTTTAAGGTTGTTGTGTTTGCTGTTCTCTACTGTATAGGTACAGGTGTTGTTCTGTATAACAATGTTTGCTTTTACCCACGCTTCCGTATTGTTACCACTCACGCCATGCTTGAAGGCATTCTCCAGGAATGTAATAAAGATGAGCGGTGTAATGCGTATATCCTGTACGTTGCCTTGTATGGTAAATTCGATTGGTATCTGGTTGCTGAGGCGTAAGCGTTCCAGGCTTATATAGTTCTGCATATATTCAATCTCCTTACTGAGCAATACTTTCGGATGGTTGGTATCGTATATCATATACCGCATCATCTGCGAAAGCTTCGCGATCACTTCCGTA
>CAMLLI010000576.1 GCA_946480685.1 uncultured Flammeovirgaceae bacterium
TTCAGGTTGGACCAACACAACTATCAGAAGGATGGGACTGGTGCTCCGGGTATCATTACTCTGATTCTGTAATTATAGGTTTTTCGCATACGCACCTGAGTGGAACCGGCATTGGCGACCTCGGTGATGTTCTGTTGATGCCCGTTACCGGGGAAACTAAATTAGTAAAAGGTAAACCTGGTGTTGTGGGAAGCGGCTATGGTTCGCTCTTCTCACATGCAGATGAAAAAGTTAAACCTGGCTTCTATAGTGTAAAACTGAAAGACTATAACGTTGATGTAGCACTTACTGCATCTGAACGTGTAGGCTTCCATAAGTATATATTTCCAAAAACAGACGATGCCAAAGTATTGATCGATCTGCGTGAAGGTATAGGTTGGGATTTGCCTTATGAGACATTGATCGAAAAGACAAATGACACTACCATTACCGGCTATCGTCATTCAAAAGGATGGGCCGAAGATCAACGCCTTTACTTTGCTATTGTGTTCTCGGCTCCGGTAAATCAACTTGATCTTTACGAAGGAACCGATCCTATACAAGGAACAAAAGGCAGCGGCAAAAAAGTAAAAGGTGTATTGCATTTTGGCAATGCTGTTGAAAAACCATTGCTCATCAAAGTAGGTATATCTCCGGTAAGTACAGAGAATGCTTTGAAGAATATAGCAGCAGAAATACCGCACTGGGATTTTGATCGCACTGCGAAAGAAGCAGATGCTGCCTGGAACAAGGAGTTAAACAAAGTACAGATCAAAGCAAGTGAAGAACGTATGCGCAAGTTTTATACGGCTTTCTATCATACCATGATCGCACCTTCCATCTTCAACGATCACAATGGTGACTATCGCGGTACTGACAAGCAGGTATACCATGATACTACATTTACGAATCTCACTACATTTTCATTGTGGGATACGTATCGTGCAGCCCATTCGCTATATACCCTTACACAACCGGAGCGTGTAGATGATATGGTAAACTCCATGCTGAAGATCTACGAACAACAAGGTAAACTTCCGGTATGGCACTTGGTAGGTAACGAAACCAACACCATGCCCGGTAACAGTGCGTTCCCGGTTATAGCCGATGCATACCTGAAAGGCTTCCGCGGATTTGATGGTGCACTCGCGCTGAAGGCAATGAAAGCTTCGGTAATGCGCGATGATCGCGGACTGAAATATGTACGCGAACAAGGATATATACCGGCCAATGCAGAAACTGAAACGGTAGCCAAAGGACTTGAGTACGCGATTGATGACTGGTGTGCTGCGCAGTTAGCACAGGCTCTGGGAAACAAAGAAGAGTATGAATTCTTCAGCAAGCGTGGACAGAACTATCAGCACTATTTTGATACGACTATAAACTTTGTGCGTGGAAGAATATCGGATAAAGAATGGCGTACACCGTTCAGTCCGTTTGCAGCGCGACACATGAAAGACGATTTTGCCGAAGGAAACTCCTGGCAGTATACCTGGCTTGTACCACACGATGTAGAAGGACTGATAAAACTGATGGGCGGTGAGCAGGCGTTTCTCGCAAAGCTCGATTCATTATTTACCGTGCAAGGTGATATGGGTGAAGAAGCCTCGAATGACATAACCGGTCTCATCGGACAATATGCGCATGGCAACGAGCCGAGCCACCATATACCGTACCTGTATGCTTACGCAGGACAACCTTGGAAAACTGCGGAGAAGGTTCGCTATATCATCGACAGTTTATATACCGACAAACCGGATGGTCTCAGCGGAAATGAAGATGTAGGACAGATGTCTGCGTGGTATGTACTTTCATCACTCGGCTTTTACCAGGCGAACCCGGCTAATGGCCTATATATATTTGGAAGTCCGGCGATGGATCATGCCGTGATCAATCTTCCGGGCAAGAAGAAATTTACCATTGATGTAAAGAATAATTCTGCTGCAAACATTTATATTCAGCAGGTTACGCTGAATGGCAAGCCCTATACCAAATCATACATCCGCTATAGCGATATCATGAATGGCGGTGACATGATACTGGAGATGGCAAATAAACCTTCCACTACATGGGGCACGGCTAAAGAAGACTGGGCAGCCTCGAAAAGTTTCTAGCCACTAGCGGTCAGCTGCGAGAGGGCTGACGCTAACTATAAGATTTTTGCTTTCCAGAATGCAATGCGCTGACGTTTCCAGGTATACGTCAGCGCGATTGTATCTCCGTAGTGTATAACAGCGGGATACGAAAATTCATCGCCTTGCTGGCCTGTCTCAATATCTTTAATCACCGCCCACGTTTTACCGTTATCATTTGACAGTGCTATGGATACCGGTCTGCGGTTTCCCCAATTCTTGCCATCGCGATTATATACCAGTGCCAATATACCGTTGTCCAATCGCGTAAGATCAATGCCGCTGTTGGGATTGGGTAAATCTGTTCTATATACCGGTGACCATGTTTTACCATAATCTTCGGAATCACTGCGGCATATAACTCCGGCCGAGCTTCTCAGCAACATATGTACTTTACCGGGTGACGACTCCCACAATGTAGGTTGTATCACACCTTCACCCGGAATAGAATCGCGGTTGAACGTGAGGAATGGAGTTGCATTCCAGGTCTTACCGTTGTCTTCACTGCGATCGACAAATGCATTCCATACACCTTTCAGTTCGTTGGATGCAGGGGCGAGCCATGTACCATTAGACAATACGATAAGTTTATTCTTTACGGGTCCGCGACCTCCCTTGTCACCGGGAACAAGTTCTCTGGGTACTGACCACGTTGTCCCATTGTCCTGAGAGATCATATACCATGTTTCCCATACATCGATCGGTTTACCAACTTTGAAATATAGAATGATATCACCGGAAGAAGTTTTGTGAAGCACCGGATTCCAGTGTGGCTCTTCGCGCACTTTGGCTACTTCGATCGGGGCAGACCAATGCTTCATGTTACCTTTGGACAACCATATACCTACATCGTCATGCTTCTCGTGTGTTCCACCAAACCACGCCACCAGGAAATTATCATCATTTGTCCGCACGAGTGTTGAAGCATGGCATTGTGGAAACGGACGATCGTCACCAAAAACGAAATCCTGCTCCGAGAGTATTATACTATCCTTTTTCAAAGTCACAGCATCGGTATGTTCAGTTGTTGCTTCCTTCTTACATCCCGTTACGACTAAAATTATAGAGAGGGCCGTAGCAGCTATAGCAGTATACTTCATGCAGAATTTCGTTTTGATTTATAATCAGTTCTGAGGAAAGACCAGCGTCTCCAATACGGGCTCGCTTGCAGTTTTTATATTTTTCTGGACAACATCGTTCTGCTGTTCAAAAATTACTATTTCATTCTGTCCTTTTTTCAACCAGCATCCCGGTACATATAAGGTTTGCTGCGGGCCGACTTTCCAGTAACGTCCTATATGTATACCATTCACAAAGACAATTCCTTTTCCCCAGCCTTGCATGTCCAGGAAAACATCGCCTGGTTTATCAACGGCAACCGTAGCGGTATAGAACACAGGAAGACCAGCGACATTCTTAGCACCGCTCTTCGAAAGATCAGGTACTTTATCAAACGGCAGACTATACATTTTCCAACCACCGGTAATTTCATAATCGTTGATGGTAACAGGGGAAATAATTCCTTTGGTACTGTTTACAATATCAGCACCGTAATTGATGCGGCCCATATTCTCTACCAGGATGTCCAATCTGCCATTGAAAGGTATATTTACTTCCATGTAATACTTTTTATCCTGACGGCTCAGCTCTCCTGCTTTCTTGCCGTTAATGTATACGAGTGCATAGTCACGCAAGCCATTGATCTGGAGGAGACCTTGTATCGGCTGATTAAACGATTTACTATACAGCACATAACCATGCCCCTGTCCTAATTCTTCAAACGACATCGGAGTATCATTCACCATAGGCTTCACTGAGTTTTTCCATTCAAAAAAGTCAACTGTTTTTGCTATGGCTACATCCGGCAACTTTAATACTGGTATCTTCTCCGGAATTTCAGGGATAGTATATTTCACGTATTTTTTCATCAGCTCGCGGATAGCCATATACTTGGGCGTTGCCCAGCCAGCTTCGCTGATCGGTGCATCGTAGTCGTAGCTTGTTAT
>CAMLLI010000577.1 GCA_946480685.1 uncultured Flammeovirgaceae bacterium
TCGGCAAGTTCTTAACGAAGGAGCATCGAACATCTCTTACATTTACAGCCGATCATCTTTTCTATCATTTCAAAACCGGTCGGGCGGGTATCCAGAACGTTAATATAGCGGAGACCGGTGGTAAACTCATCGGGTTGATGGGCGCCAGTGGTTCGGGTAAATCTACGTTGCTCAATGTATTGAACGGCACCGAGAAACCTTCGAGCGGCCGCGTACTCATCAACGGTATAAATATTCATGAGAACCCGAATAAAGTAAGCGGTATCATCGGGTACGTGCCGCAGGATGATCTGTTGATTGAAGACCTAAGTGTATTCGATAACCTGTACTATGCAGCCAAACTTTGCTTCGGACATTACGAAGAAAAGCAGATCATTGAACTGGTAATGCGCACACTGATGAACCTCGGGCTTACCGAGATTCGTCATTTGAAGGTAGGCACTCCGTTGAATAAAACAATCAGCGGTGGCCAGCGCAAGAGACTAAATATAGCGCTTGAACTTTTACGCGAGCCAACTATCCTGTTTGTGGACGAACCCACTTCCGGTTTATCATCACGCGATTCTGAAAACATCATGGACTTGCTCAAGGAACTTGCCTTGCGCGGTAAAATGGTTTTCGTGGTAATTCACCAGCCATCATCGGATATCTTCAAGATGTTCGATACGCTGATCATCCTGGATGTAGGCGGATTCCAGATATACTATGGCAACCCGATCGAAGCCGTTATATACTTTCGCGACATCATGCACGCTGCGAACAAAACGCAGGGAGCGTGTCCCGAATGTGGTAATATAAACCCGGAGCAGATCTTCAGTATCATTGAGACAAAAATCGTAAATGAATACGGGCGATTAACGAATACGCGTAAAGTATCACCGGGACAATGGTACCAGTTCTTCAAGCAGCGCATCAAGATACCGCGCGTTACACACGTGGAGGAAAAACTACCGGTGGCGCAGGAGATACCGAACTGGTTTAATCAGCTCAAAGTATTTATGACGCGCGATGTGCTGGCCAAGCTGGCAAACCGCCAGTACCTGCTCATTAATATACTGGAAGCTCCGCTGCTGGCCTTCTTCATTGCGTTTATGGTGAAGTACTATAATGTGCTGGAGGGCGATCCGAAATATACCTTCTTCAACAACAATAACATTCCGGTATACTTCTTCATGAGTGTAGTGGTAGCGTTGTTCTTCGGACTCACCATGAGTGCCGAAGAGATCTTCCGCGACCGGAAGATTCTGAAGCGCGAACAGTTTTTGCATTTGAGTCGCAGCAGTTACCTGGTGTCCAAAGTGGGCGTTATGTTTGGTATATCTGCTTTTCAAACGTTGCTGTTTACACTGATAGGCAATGCTATACTTGAGATTCCCCTTACAGAAATTCGCTATTGGCTCATTCTCTTTAGCTGCTCGTGTTTTGCCAATATGCTCGGGCTTAATATTTCGGCATCGTTTAACTCGGCCGTTACCATCTATATACTTATTCCGGTAATACTGATTCCGCAGTTGCTGTTGAGCGGTGTCGTGATCAGCTTTGATAAATTCAATCCAAGCGTTGGTAAACCGATTGGTATACCGATAGCAGGAGAGGTGATGGCATCGCGTTGGGCCTTTGAAGCCTATATGGTCACGCAGTTTAAAGACAATCCGTTCGAACGACAGTTCTATGGGTTCGATGAAATAGCAGCCGAGGCCGACTACAAGCGTGTATACTATATACCGGCTCTCGAATCAAAACTTGCGTATTGCCTGAACAACCGCAGCCAGTGGCGCAACCGTAACAACGAAGAGATGAACAACGCGTTTACACTGCTGCAAAATGAAATACGCCACGAACTTGAGTGGACAGGTGCAAGTAAATTACCGGAGGTAGAGCGGCTCGCGATTGGCAAATTTGATTCAACGGTATTTGCTAAGACAATGGCGTATCTGTCTGCGTTGAAGCGCTACTACCGAATGCAGGCCGATGATGCCGCGCGCAGGAAGGAGCGACTCATTGCTACCCTCACGACCACACCAGAGCGGGCACGCGAATTCGAAGCCATGCGTCTCCGGTACGTCAACAAAGCGGTGAGCGATGCTGTGAAAAATATAGCGACCTCCGAACGTATTGTTGAGTACGATGGCCGGTTGATCCAGAAGATATACCCGATCTACGAAGACGATCATCAGCCTGCACACTGGTTCGACTTCTCTGCAAACCTCCATCAGCCGTCCAAGTATTTCCTGGGGCGCACGTTTGATACCCTGTATTTCAACCTGGCGGTGATCTGGAGCATGACGATCGTGCTGTTCATTACGCTATACTACGATGTACTGAAGCGCTTCATCCGCGTGCTCGAAAATCAGCGCAAATACCGAAGGAAGGACCGATCATAAAAAAGAGTTTTATATTTTTGCCGGAAAGGTCGTGGTCCGATTCAATATATACTTTGTAAAAGGCTCAGGTATATGTTGCAGCTTATATTAGTGAACACGAACTATAGATTAGAAGAAACTATAAAACAGACATACATGAAAGTGAGATTCCTATTGTTTTCAAGCTTGCTGGCGGCCGCAGTATTAAGTGCATGTTCAGGCAAGAAAGATGGTCATGACGAACATGGCCATGATCATGAACACGAGCATGCCGCTGTCTCAAAAGATGAATGGAAAGAAATGGATGACTTCCATTTGCTGATGGCTGAAGCATTCCATCCCTATAAAGACAATAAGGACCTGGCCCCTGCCAAAGCCAAAGCCGGTGAACTGGCAGCAGCTGCCGAGAAGTGGGCAAATGCTCCGCTGCCGGAGAAAGTAAATAATGACGAAGTGAAGACGAAGCTCGAGCAATTAAAAACAGGAACAGCATCCTTCGTTGAGACGGTGAAGAGTGGTGATGATACGAAGATCGCCGATGAACTTACCAGGCTGCACGATCAGTTCCACGAGATACAGGAAGTGTTGTATGTTGGCGGTCATGGTGAACATGATCACTAACCGATAATGACATCTCAACAAAGCCGGTCTTGTAAAAAGAGCCGGCTTTTTTTATGATAGTCGCTTAATAAGTACCATGCCCGGCCGGTAATTTTAAATTTGTCTGTATAATTTGTGTAACGCTGTTATCCTTTTTGCGACATATTGCGTAATCTAACCCGTATGCCAGAGAAAAGCAGTGTTTTTGATATGATCGGTCCTGTTATGATAGGGCCTTCGAGCTCTCATACAGCGGGTGTTGTACGAATTGCACGCGCTGCCTATAAGTTATTAGGTGGCAGACCGGAAGAAGCGGAGATAACATTTTATAATTCATTCGCCCGTACCTACGAAGGGCACGGAAGCGACCGGGCTATTATAGCAGGCTTGCTCGACTTCAAGACTGACGACAAAAGAATTAAGGAAGCGCTGGATATAGCGCGTGCCGAAGGACTCCAGTATAAATTCAAGTCGGTGGGCAATGCATCAACGCTACATCCCAATACCATTCGACTGAATCTGAAGCGCGGTAATGATATACTGGAAGTAGTAGGCGAGAGCCGTGGCGGAGGGTTGATCAACATCAGTGAAGTAAATGGTTTCAAGGCCGACTTCGGAGCGAACCTGCATACCATGATCGTTACGGCAGAAGATGTAAAGGGAAGTATAGCGTTTATTGCAGATGTTGTAGCACACGATGATTGTAATATAGCCACCATGTCGGTGTCGCGAAAAGGAAAAAATGATGTGGCTTGTCTCGTAATTGAAATGGATTCAGGTATAAAGCCTGTAACATTATCGTACCTGCAGAGTCTTAGCTGGGTTAAACAAGTGATTTACATACCGGATATAGATCGTTGATTCATGAAAAGAGTAATTACAGGAATTTTTATTTTACTGGCTGTATCAATCGTGAGCCATGCGCAGATTGATACGCTGAAACAACAGGAGCAGACCCCACCTGCTATAGAGAAATGGTCGTTGCAGAAGTGTATAGATTATGCACTGGCTAATAACCTTACTGTACAAAGAAGTACATACGATGTGGCGAACAGTGAAGTAGGACTTCGACAAGCGAGGTTTTCAAGATTGCCAAACGTAAGTGCGAATGCGTGGTATGGCTATAACTGGGGACGTAGCCCCGACCCGACA
>CAMLLI010000578.1 GCA_946480685.1 uncultured Flammeovirgaceae bacterium
ACAGATCCGGAATCCACATAGCATAGAACAGATCGCGTGCACGCATTTCTTCCTTACCGTGGTTCTTCTTCAGATCCAGGAATTCAAAAACATCTGCATGCCATGGTTCAAGATATATAGCGAAACTTCCTTTGCGTTTACCTCCACCCTGGTCAACATAGCGAGCTGTCATATCAAAGTTACGGAGCATCGGCACGATACCGTTTGATGTTCCACCGGTTCCTTTGATATAAGAACCCTTAGCCCGTACGTTGTGAATGCTCAGTCCTATACCCCCTGCGGACTGAGAAATCTTTGCGCACTGCTTCAATGTATCATATATACCATCGATGCTGTCGTCCTTCATGGTGAGAAGGAAGCATGATGATAACTGAGGCTTCGGAGTACCTGCATTGAATAATGTAGGTGTAGCGTGTGTAAACCACTTCTCTGAAAGTAAATTATAGGTCTCGATGGCAGCCGGTATATCTTCGCCATGTATACCTACTGCTACACGCATCAGCATATGCTGCGGACGTTCCACAGTTTTGCCTTCTACCTTCATGAGGTAAGAGCGCTCGAGCGTTTTAAATCCGAAGTAATCATAACTGAAATCGCGGTCGTAAATGATCGCAGCATCCAGTTCAGCAGCATGCTCTTTAATTACTTTATAAGTTTCTTTTGAAATGAGAGGAGCATTCTGACCTGTCTTCGGGTCTACATACGTATACAGTCGCTTCATGGTATTTGAAAACGACTTGCTTGTTACCTTGTGTAAGTTTGAAACTGCTATACGCGCAGCCAACTTGGCAAAGTCAGGATGTTTGGTAGTCAGGGTTGCAGCAATCTCTGCAGCCAGGTTATCAAGTTCCTGTGTAGATACACCATCATAGAGGCCATTGATCACCTTCATGGCCACTTCTACAGGATTGACGAACTTCGGATCCAATCCGTAACAGAGTTTCTCAATACGAGCGGTGATTTTGTCGAACTTAACTGATTCTCTGTGTCCGTCACGTTTTAGTACAAGCATCGCGGAATTAGGGGTTGTTTTTAAGTGGAGAAGTTAAAAAAGTGTTTGAATGTAATTAAAAATCCTCGTTAAGGGAAAACTTCGGAGCGCTTTCTTTTTCAGTGCTCTTCATCACTCCGGCTTTCTGGTACTCAGCTACACGTTTCTCGAAGAAGTTTGTTTTACCTCTCAGTGAAATCATATCCATGAAGTCAAAAGGATTTGTAGCATTGTAAATTTTCTTGCCAACAAGTTCGTTTAGCAAACGGTCAGCAACGAATTCTATATACTGGCGCATCTGGGCAGCGTTCATACCGATCAGATTTACCGGCAGTGCATCCGTAACAAATTCCTTCTCGATCTCAACAGCATCTTTAATGATATCGATCACGGTTTGCTCCGGAAGTTTGTTCACAACGTGCTGTGTATATATATGGCAGGCAAAGTCGCAGTGCAAACCTTCATCACGGGAAATCAACTCGTTGGAGAAGCTTAGTCCCGGCATGAGTCCGCGCTTCTTCAGCCAGAAGATCGAGCAGAAAGAACCCGAAAAGAATATACCTTCAACGGCAGCAAAGGCAATTAGCCTTTCCTGGAAATTACCCTGGTTGATCCAACGCAGTGCCCAGTCAGCTTTTCTCTTTACACAGTCCATTGTCTCAACGGCGTGGAAGAGTTTATCCTTCTCTTTCGGATCTTTTACATATGTATCGATCAGAAGAGAATATGTTTCGGAGTGAATGTTCTCAATTGTAATCTGAAAGCCATAGAAGAACTTTGCTTCAGTATATTGTACTTCAGAAACAAAGTGTTCCGCGAGGTTTTCATTTACGATACCATCGCTTGCTGCAAAGAATGCAAGCACATGTGTAATGAAGTGTCTCTCACCATCGTTGAGAGTTTCCCAGTCACGCAGATCATGACTAAGATCTATCTCTTCGGCTGTCCAGAAACTGGCCTCAGCCTGTTTATAGAACTTCCATATATCGTGGTGCTGAATTGGGAAGAGCACAAAGCGATCTTTGTTCTCTTTCAGGATAAGTTCTTCTGACTGGCTCATGTCAATTAATGAAGTTAGGGTTATACCAAAATATCTAAGGGGCATCAGCTCTCGCTCATACCCTGAATTGTCCAATAAATCTTTTTGCTTTGTTTAAGATACAAACTGAACGCCTGTCTCTCGTGGTCAGCACTAAGTGTACAAATGAAATAGAACGATTCTAAAAATCAAAACAGGGATTTCAAGCTGATTTCAACGAATGTGGATAACTTGTTGATGCAATGTGGACAGATAAGTTCCTGTAAAATAACTGCTTAGGAACGTCATTTTCGTGTATGATTTGAGTTAATATTGGCGAAGTATTTTTTTTTAAAATTTTCGACCAATCGTTTTCGAACGAAGTCGGAAATTAATTGAACCTCATAGGTTGATATCCCGATTCTTTTCCTACCTTTGCAATCCAATTTTAAAAAGCTATGTACGCGATAGTAGACATTGCAGGTAAACAGTTCAAAGTGGCTAAAGACCAATATATCTATGCCCCAAAGATGGAAGGCGAAGTAGGAGCTTCTGTAAGCTTCGACAGAATCCTTCTCGTTGATAACGGTGGAGATATTCAAATTGGCGCCCCTACTGTAAGTGGTTTCAAAGTATCAGGTAAGATACTTGAACACGTAAAAGGCAACAAGGTGATTGTCTTCAAAAAGAAAAGAAGAAAAGGCTACCAGGTGAAGAATGGTCACCGTCAGCAGTTCACCAAGGTGCAAATCGAAAGCATTGGTTAATTCATCAACACTTTAACGACACAGAAATACCATGGCACATAAAAAAGGTGAAGGTAAAGTAAAGAACGGCCGCGAATCGGAAAGCAAACGACTTGGCATTAAGATCTTCGGTGGTCAGAAAGTAATTTCCGGAAACATCATCGTTCGTCAGCGTGGTACAAAGCACCACCCTGGTAAAAACGTAGGTATCGGAAAAGATCACACATTGTTTGCTCTTACAAACGGTGTTGTAGTTTTCAAAAAAGGTAGAGAAGATAAATCTTATGTATCGGTAGAACCGATCGCACAAGCTTAATCGCTCCCCTGCGAAAAGACATTAAAAAGCATCTCTAAACGAGATGCTTTTTTGTTTATATCCAATTCCCGGAAACATGCGCCCTATATTTCCTTTGAAGAAATATTTATGCACACTCATTTTTTGATTTGTGGATTGTTTTAAAACCCGTTATTGCAGCAATTCGACAAAAATTCCTGACAGAACGTCAACTTTTATAACGTTTACTCAAAAAATTTAAAATATCATTTCGGCCGAAAAACTTATTTTTTCCAGCGGCCCCACGTTACATTTCTTTCAATTCAGAATAAAATTCTGGATTATGCCCTGCAAACCGTTGAAGCATTTCCCCATCGTTGAAGCCTCACTATTTTATTTCATAAGTATCTAACTTATTTTGGGGGATATTAACCTAAACTAAAACTTATGAGGAAGATTGTACTCTTGATCTTCTCATGCGCTATTTCATTGCAATTAATGGCGCAGGGAAGAACCGTTACAGGGAAAGTGACTTCTGCCGAAGACGGAAGTTCTCTACCGGGCGTTAACGTAATTTTAAAAGGCACCACGGTTGGTGTCGCCACCGATGCTGATGGACGATACTCGATCGAGGTTCCAGCGTCCGGAGGTACACTGGTCTTTACTTTTATCGGCATCGAAACAAAAGAAATTGAAGTTGGTGACAGATCGGTGATTGATGTGCCTCTTGCATCAGACGTCACCCAGCTAAGCGAAGTTATCGTTGTTGGCTACGGAACACAGAGCAAGCGTGATATCAGCGGATCGATATCTTCCATCAGTGGAAAAGATATAGCTGTCTCCCCCGTTCAAAGTTTTGAGCAAGCGCTTGGAGGTAGGGCACCCGGTGTAAATATCACTGTTCCCAACGGTGTTTTAAACAACCCTCCTGTTATACGCATTAGAGGTGTTAACTCCATCAATCTAAGTTCATATCCCTTAATTGTTATTGATGGAATACCGACATACTCTGGAGACAACTCAACAAATTCAGCTCCTAACAACCCGTTGAGCAACCTCAATACTTCAGAT
>CAMLLI010000579.1 GCA_946480685.1 uncultured Flammeovirgaceae bacterium
CTTACTTCTTACTTCTTACTTCTTACTTCTTACTTCTTACTTCTTACTTCTTAATCACCCTGAACGTTATATTCACTCTCACTCCAATTTCTCTTGCGCGCTTGGGCAGGCTGTGTTCCCAGTGGTGCTGGGTATTGCCTTGCATGAGCAAGAGGCTTCCGTGTGTGAGTTCGAGTGATCGTTTCAGATTTTTATCGGTATAGTGGCGAAACTGAAATGTGCGTGTAGCGCCAAAGCTTACGGAACCTATCACAGGGTTTATACCGAGCTCCTTCTCGTTGTCGCGATGCCAGCCCATGCTGTCGTGTTGGTGTCGATAAAGATTCAGCAATGCGCTGTTGAAGATTACCGGACTGACGGTCTCGATGCGTTGTTTAATTTTCAATAATGCCGGTGACCATTCATGCGGTTGCATCGTGATGCCTGAATACGAATATACTTTACCGGGATCTCCGTACCAGGCAGTCAGGCGTGGCTGCATTACCGTGCGTCCGTAGAGGGTGATGGGCTCTTGCTTCCACGCGATCTCACGCTGCAGTTCATCAAGGTATAGATCGCTCTCCTCCTTCGTGAATACATGCGGAAAGAAGAATACTTCTCCATCTTTCGGTACGATATTATTTTGGACTGGCTCCATACATCTATATATGACACTGCAAGATGATTATTGATTTTTTCAGTGAGAAACCGATTCTTGCTATATCGCGTGTATCCATACAAAAATAAAACGACCCCGGCTTTTAACCAGGGTCGTTTTCAGGTTGTTCTTGAAGTATATATTTATGCTACAACTTCTGTTTTACCTGTTTTTTCTTTCTTGCTTTTTTTGCCTTTGCTCTTCGCGTTGCTTTCAACTCCTTTTTCAGCTTTCTTTTTCTTTTTTTCTTCGCGCTTCAGGATGTCGGCATAGACAGAAGCAAGTTTTTTAGAGTTACGGTGTAGCAACTTCTTTACTTTCTTACCAGCCTCCGGTAACTCCAGGCCACTGATAGCCTCTCGCAGTGAATCATTGATGAGGCCTTGCAAAGCCTTTTTAGATGTCTTTGTCTTGTCCATAAAATATCTGTTGATGCACTAAATTAACCATGTATTATCAAAGTATTATTCAGTTAACAAAAACTTAATATTGACGCTAAAAAGCTGCGAATACGCTCTAAAAAAGGGCCTTTTTTCATCAGGCTGTTTTCTCAATGTATAAATACAGAACTATACATTATTCATAACGAAGCGAATTTACCGGGTTCGCAGCAGCGGCTTTTATGGACTGGTAACTTACCGTGAGCCATGCTATAACTATAGCAATAACACCGCTTCCTATAAATACCAACGGATCGATGTCTATCCTATATTCAAAACCTTTCAGCCAGCTGTCAACTATAAACCATGCGGCTACTGCAGCCGGTACAAAAGCGATCAGCACAAGCTTGGTAAATTCCCGCGACAACAGAACAACGAGTCCTATAGGGGATGCGCCCAGCGCTTTGCGTATACCTATCTCTTTGGTGCGCTGCTCAGCGGTAAAGGCTGCGAGTGCAAATAAACCGAGACATGCTATAAATATAGCGAGTCCGGAAAACACACTGAACACCTGGCCCATGCGTTGCTCCACACGGAACAACTCATCAAAGTTCTCATCCAGGAAGTTATAGTCGAATGGCTCGTTTGGCGCCTGACTCTTCCACAGCTTTTCTATTGACGTTAATGCGTTCTTCGAATTACCTTCATAACGAACCATCAACTGGTTTGCATTCCTGGTAAGCATTATCGCCAGCGGACGCACTTTAAACTTCAAGGATTCAAAATTGAAATCTTTATATATACCAATCACTTTGTAGCGCAGCGGTGTACCACTGTCGTTATAAAGTATTTCCTCTTGTAGCGGATTGTTAAAGCCGAACTCCTTTACAGCAGCTTCATTCAATATGATGGCCGATGAATCAGAAGGAAAATCCTTCGAGAAGAAGCGTCCTTCTTTCAACTCGAATTTCAGGACGTCCATGTGATCGTAATCGGCGTAGTACAATCCCATAATATGATCCTGCTCCGATCCTGCCGATTTAAATACCGTTGTATTATTTACACCGGGGAAATTGTTGTTGGTATAGCTTGATTTTACAATGCCAGTCAGATCATCCAGCGAGTTCTTGAAAGCATCGCGATTCGTGCCCAGGCGTGACGTATTGCGTATAACCAGTACGTTGTGCTTGTCGATACCCATATTCCGCTCCTGCATAAAGGTGATCTGCTGATATACTACAGTTGTAAAAATGATCAGGAATATAGACAGCGCAAACTGGCAAACCACCAGCGTACTGCGCACGCCTCCACTCTTCATACCTGCCCGAACTTTACCTTTCAATACTTCTACCGCATTAAACGATGTGAGGTAAAATGCCGGGTAACTGCCCGCGATCAGTCCTACAAACAATACCAGCAGAATAACGCCTACTATAAATGCCGGAGTGAGGAATATACCCATGTCCAGTTGTTTACCGGCCAGTGTATTAAAGAACGGCAGCAGGAAGTAGCAGGTAGCTAATGCAAGTATTACTGTAATGAGACTATAGATCATAGACTCGGCCAGGAACTGTCCTATCATTTGCCCGCGCAGCGAACCCAATGTTTTACGCAAACCAACTTCTTTGGCTCTGCCGGCCGAACGTGCCGTAGAGAGATTCATGAAATTGATACAGGCGATGATAATGATAAATATACCTATACCGGCAAAGAAATATACATACGTGATGTTACCGGGAGGTTCAATAGTATGTTGTGCCTTTGAGCGCAAATGTATATCCGTAACTTTCTCTGCGAAATAGCCATAGGCACCGCCCTGGTCTTTCATATTCTTCAACGAAACGCCCATGAATCGCTCGATCTCAGGGCCTACATATTTTACTACCAGGTTATCAAACTTCTTCACAGCATCTTCCAGTTTTGCATTCTTGTTCAGAATGAAATAAGTATACATACCGTTGTTAAGCCATATGGTTCTTTTTAAATGTTCAGCAGAACTTGCCGAGATCAATGCAGTAAAAATTACGTGCGAGTTGGTCGGTGCATCCGCTGCTATACCGGTAACTTTATACGTAGCACTGTCATTACCAACCGTAACCAGTTTGCCAATGGCTGATTCGTTACCGAAATATTTCTTGGCCAGACCGGTAGTAAATACAATAGAGTTCGGTTCTTTCAACGCGGTTTTCGCATCACCTTCCAATAGTTTAAAGTCGAAGAACTGAAAGAAGTTGGAGTCTGCATAAAAGATCTTTTCTTCTGTAAAAGCTTTCTCGCCATATTTGATGGCTGCCAATCCGTAACCATCCAGTCGCGTAGACTCTTCTATTTCCGGAATATCTGCTACCAGTGCTGCCGACATTGGCGGACACGTTGTTGATGTATATATCTCCTGCCCGGCAATCTTTCCGTGCAAACCAACCTGGTACATACGGTCTGCCTTGGTATGAAACTTATCAAAGCTCAATTCATCTGACACATACAGGATAATAAGCAAACAGGCTGTTACCCCGATGGTCATTCCCAGGATGTTAATGAATGAAAAGAACTTGTGCTTCAGAATATTCCGAAACGCTACCTTGAAATAGTTTTTTAGCATAGAGATATAGTTAGCGGCTTAGTGATTTTGTATGTGACGCTTTTATAGCGATGGAGGTTACAGTGTGTTAAGATAAGTATCGAAGTAATTTAAGTATGGAAGTTCGGAAGTAAAATAAGTCGGGAAGTAAATTAGTCGGGAAGTCCGAAAGCCGTGCAAAAGGAACCTGCATCCCGGCATTCAGACTTCCTGACTTTCGGACTCCCCGACTTTCGGACTTTTCGGACTCCCCGACTTTCGGACTTTTCGGACTCCCGGACTTTTCGGACTTCCTGACTTTCGGACTCCCCAACTTCTCACTCATCCCTCAACGTATTCACCGGGTTCATTGAGGCTGCACTGAAAACTTTATATCCGATCGTAACAGCAGAGATCACAAACATCACCACTACCGAAACGATAAACGTAATCGAGGTTGTGCTTTGATAGTAATCCCAAATACTGCCCATTAATAAATCTACCAGGAAATATCCCAGAACGCAAC
>CAMLLI010000580.1 GCA_946480685.1 uncultured Flammeovirgaceae bacterium
GCACGGTCTTTTTAATTTCGATGGTACGCACTTGTTTGAGCATGCCGATGTGCGACAAGGCTTTCATCCTGACTGGAACAGCTATATTTATAATTATGGAAGGAAGGAAATAAAATCTTTTTTAATAAGCAGTGCCGTGTTTTGGCTGGAGCACTTTCATGCCGATGGAATTCGTGTCGATGCCGTAGCTTCCATGCTATATTTGGATTACTCCCGCAGACCAGGAGAGTGGATAGCAAATAAATATGGTGGTGTCGAAAACCTCGAAGCCATAGCATTTCTGAGAGAACTAAATGAAGTTCTCTATGATATGTTTCCGGATACAGTAGTGATTGCTGAGGAATCTACCGCATGGCCTGTCGTTACCGTGCCCACGTATCTGGGCGGCCTGGGTTTTGGACAAAAATGGATGATGGGATGGATGCACGATGCGCTCAATTATTTCAGCTGCTCAGCAGCATTGCGCAGACTTCGTCATGTAGATATAGCACGAAGTATTAGCTACGCTTTTACCGAAAATTTTATGCTCCCTCTCTCTCATGATGAAGTAGTGCATGGCAAAGGATCACTCCTGGCAAAAATGCCAGGTGATGAATGGCAGAAGTTTGCGAACCTGCGGTGCCTGTATACCTATATGTTTGTGCATCCCGGTACAAAGCTCCTGTTTATGGGCTGCGAATTTGCTCAGTCCACCGAATGGAATCATGATAAACAGCTTGATTGGGACCAGCTAGAAAATCCATACCACCGTGGTATACAAGCACTGGTACGACATCTAAATATATTTTATGTTCAGGAGAAAGCCCTATATCAATTGGATTTCAGACGCAGAACTTTTCAGTGGGTTGATGCCTCTGACCAGACGAACAGCGTTATCGTATTTGTGCGAAAAAGCGATGATGTGATGCAAACCTTATTGGTAGTTTGCAATTTTTCACAGTGGACCCACGAGGACTACCGTATCGGCGTTGTTCATGGCGGAATGTGGGAGGAAGTTTTAAACTCGGACGATTGTCTGTACGGTGGCAGCGGTGTAGTGAATACAGGTATATTTCGCAGCTACGCTATGCCTTTTCACGGGTTGGAGAATTCTATTACCATAACATTGCCCCCGCTGGGAGTGACCGTCTTTAAATATAGGGGAAGCGATGTATAAGTATATATTGGCGTGAATCTTGGAATGCGGAATAGCTCCCACACGGTTGTGACTTCTTCCTGTGTGTAGAGCTGGTGCCATCGTTCAAAATGTTAATCTGGTGATTATGCCGTTACACACCAGGAGCGTTCGGTCACCCTTAACCACTTTTGCGAGTACTGTAGTATTAATTTTGTGAAACTTACTTGATATGTTTTTAGTCAATAAATTGATTTTTCTTTTTAAGCGATTTGCCTGGTTTAAACGAATCAATGCAAGGATTACGTATGAGGTTCTCGCAAAATATATACCGGCTGATACATGGCATTTTATGAACTATGGATATATCGCTGATGCTTCAGAGGTAGCCGGCTTGCCAGCGTGTTTTGATAACGTAAAACAACAGTTTTCAGCCAGTATGTATCATTACCTGGCTAGCAAAATCACCTTGCAAGGCAAAGTAATTTTGGAAGTTGGAAGTGGTCGGGGTGGCGGAGCGAGATACTTAGCACAATATTTTCACCCGCTGAACTATATAGGACTAGATATAGCACAGCATGCAGTCGATCTGGCCAATAAATTGCATCCTTTACCTAATCTTAAATTCATCCAGGGAAGCGCAGAATCTATTCCGCTTGGGGAAAATACTATAGATGCCGTGATTAATGTAGAATCCTCGCATAGCTACGGTAATGTAACACAATTTCTACGCGAAGTATACCGGGTTTTAAAACCCGGTGGATACTTACTGCTGGTTGATTTCAGGAATTCTGTAGCGAACATGGAACTGTTTAAACAACAGTTGTCAGAATCGGGGCTAACGTGTATTTCCGAGGAGAATATCAGCGCACAGGTAATTGGTGCAATAGAACGAGAAGATGAGAGCAAATGCAGGCAAATAGATGAATTGATACCTTCACGGTTTAAGAAACTGTTCAATGAATTTGCAGGTGTTGTGGGTTCAAAATTTTATACCACGTTAAAAAACGGAACCAGGCTGTATTATCGTTTTGTATTTATAAAACCACAGCTGTATAATTATACATAGCAAATTACGAACAGCAAAAAAAATCTCTACGCGCTATATCTGTGTACTTTACTCTACAAGTATAAAAAATAAATCTCATTTAGAGTGATGCCGCAGTTGGTACGGTTTATTAAACCAAATGCTGGTATCGAAAATTTACACGAAAGATACTCTATGGAGCACCCTGGTGTAAGCAAAGCCTTTATGACATCAGGGACCAACAATCGTAACACATCCGGAACTGTTTTCGAGCAGCCAACAACATTAGAAAATCTTTTCGATTCCATACCAGCATTGCTTGCTCATGTTGATTGTAACATGGGTGTTAAATATGTTAACAGAAATTTTAGAGCATGGTTTTCCGGATATGAGTTGTCTGTTAATTCATTTCCGGTTCTCGTGGGTAAAGACCTCTTTAACCAAATTCAAAGGCATTTAGGCAAAATTTTGATAGGCGGATTCGCTCACTTCACGGTGTCTTTTTCATACCACGGACAGTATCGGTATCTGGAGGTAAATCTCTCACCTGAAGTTGACGCCAACCAAAAAGTGGATGGGTTTATTTTCTATGCTACAGATGTAACAGCTATGCTGAATGCAGAGTTGGCACTACATGATTATTTTGAAAATGCGTCAATAGGTCTGCATGCGGTAAACGGGGAGGGGATCATTGTTTGGGCTAATGCGGAAGAACTAAAACTGCTAGGATATAATGCAGAGGAATATATCGGTAAGCCGATCACGCAATTCCACAAAAATGAACAAGTAATTGCTGATATTTTAACGCGGCTACGCAATAAAGAAGTGATCAAAAATGTTGAGGCGGAGTTGGTATGTAAAGATGGAAGCTCCCGTTATGTTATGATTAACTCCAGTGTGTTATGGAATGGGACGGAATTTGTTCATACTCGCTGTTTTACGATCGATATCACGGAGCAAAAATTAGCAACGCTTGCCAAGCAGGAAAGTGATGAGCGCTTTAAAGTAATGAGTAATCTGGTGCCTGTAATTATCTGGACCGCGAACGAAAACGGTTTATGTACATTTGTAAATTTAAGAATTCATAATCGCGTTCTCCTTTCCAGTACATGTCCAGATATAGACTATAACTGCCGTTGGACAAGGCACGTCTTCTGAGCCTGATGACTTCTTTACGTTTTAAACCCTTCTTTTTCATAATCACCATTGTTGATCGAAATACATATAAATATCTTTTCGCAGGATGACCGTTCTGGTCATTAGCTTCTTTGCTTTAATTTTTCGTAATGCGATGAGTCTATACAGCGTGCGCCTACTGATGCGCATAACTTTTGCAGCTTCAGAAATTTCCAGGCAGTCATCAGGCGCGTTGTTATTTGCTGGCACATTAGCCGATGACAAGTTCGAGTTTACGGTTTGAGACACGTGTACCTCTATTTTTTTCTCGCGCGCAATTCTTTTATAGTCTCGTTCATTACACGTCTTCGAGCAATAACGCGTCACTAAGGTTTTCGCTGTAAACGGGCTGTTACAGTATTGACAGACCTTTTGAATTCTGATATTGGTACTCATTGTCTTTTTTGTTCAGTTCGTGCCTGCAGATGACTATATGTGACTAGCTGTAGCTGTGCCATCATTTTCCACTCACGGTGTCAGCGTGTGTCTTTGAGTGTCTGGATGTGCCAGCATGTGCCTACGTGTGCCATCATTTCGACTCACAGTGTCAGCGCGTGTCTGCGAGTGTCTGGATGTGTCAGCGTGTGCCTACGTGTGCCATGATTTCGGTTGGGTGTTTTCATTTTTGTTACTCGCTTGTAATTTTTGAAACCGAGTAACAAACCAGTAACACAAAATACCTAAATAACCCCTTGATTGTCCAAATAAGGATTATGTGGTATTTTTCTAACGAACTGATCAGTAATGAGTTACTTAGATTTTGTTAGGGATGGTTGGCAA
>CAMLLI010000581.1 GCA_946480685.1 uncultured Flammeovirgaceae bacterium
AGGAATACAACAAATGTTTTTTGCAATTCAGGAATGTCACGCAGCAACCGGCAGGTTTCTACGCCATCCATTTTCGGCATCATGATATCAAGCAGTACCAGGTCTGGTACAAACTTTTTGGCAATGTCTACAGCCTTTGAGCCATCAGACGCAGTTTTCACATCGTATCCGCCTTTTTCGAGGTTGTACTTCAGAAGTTCCAAAATCGGTTCTTCATCGTCAACGACAAGCACTTTGTGCATTTGCTTGTTTCCCATGGTTCAACTATTTGCTTCAAAAATATACATAAAAAAGGCCATTAAAAACCGGGAAGTGTTTCTTAACAATTCCTTAAGCCCGCATAACAATTCGGTAATAGCAAAAGGTTTCGGGCTCAGAGAAAAGGATACTTCTCGCTCAGGTGAAGAATGTAGGCGCGCAGGTCGCCATGAAAAACCGTGCTCCACTCCTCTCCGAAAATATTCTGTTTTGATTGATACTGCCGGAAGTTCATGAAGTAAGCGTTGTTAGGCAGTTTGTCTTTAAATCGCTGAGAAGGATTTTTAGTCAGCGCCAGCGATAACGTGTCGAGGTTATCAATGATCTTTTGAATGGCTGCCTGCTTTACTTCTTTTTTCTTTTCCAGCGGATCGTTCTCATGCATGCCGCTATATAAACTGTCGAGCAAGTGTGCCCCGCGCAGCATGTGGTCTACATACTTCAGGTAATCTTTATCTTCATCGATATAGGTGGTGTATTCTTTCGAATCGCGACCATATTTATAGATCAGAAATTTTTCGGCACCGCGATCGCCAATGAACGTGGCCAGATTTTCATTGAAGTCAACGCTGTCTTTTACAAAGATGGTAGCGTGCGACATTTCATGAATGATCAGATTAGCAAGATCGCCTTCGCTCCGACTGAGCATTTTACTAAGTATAGGATCAGTAAACCAACCGAGTGTTGACCAACCTCCCGGATTACGAACAATCACATCATAACCTTCTCCTTCCAATTCTTTTTTCAGATCGAAGGCTAGTTTTTGATTGAAGAAACCTTTATAGGGAACGGAGCCGATCACCGGAAATTTCCATTCTTTCGGTTTGAGTCTGAAAGGTTCGGCAGCAAGCACCACCCACATTACTTCTTTACCTTTCTGATCATATAGCGTTTTATAGTTCTCGGTGTCTTTGAGGCCGAGCGAGTCGATCGCATACTTTCTCACTTCATCGATCAGTCTCAATCTTGTTTTGAGTGAATCCGGAAACGAAGGATCGGCCATGAATTCTTCTACAGGTCGCGCATTCCATACAATGTTCAATTGTCCGTAGCCCTGCCGCACGCCATAACTTACCAGGTCCCAAAAAACGATCACGAGAACAGTGATGACCAGGAGAAGTGCTAACAAAACGCGCTTTATGATTTTACCGAAACGACTCTTCATGCAACAAAAAATATTTCTTCGATCTATAGCCTGCAAGATAAAAGTATACCTCAACTTTGTATGCGGCTCCGACAACGGTTAACTGGAATTCAACGACAGAGCGGCAACCCGAAAAGTTAAAAAACTGCTCCATATCAGCAGATTCATTTTGTTTTTCTATTTTAATTAGTAATTTTAAACCCAGATAAACTAATAAAAATAGTTAATACTTTTTTAGGTTGATGATTGATTCCTGAAGTGTACTTCTGATTGATCCTTTGTACTTTCAAAACCGAAAGCTAAAGCCAGCCTAATTGACCAACGGAGAAATAAAACAACTGAATATGAGCGATGCAAAAGAAAAACTGAAGGCACTTCAGTTAACGATTGACAAACTGGAAAAAACGTACGGCAAAGGTACCGTGATGAAACTAAGCGATGAGAAAGTGGTGGATATCCCTGCGATCTCAACGGGTTCTCTCGGACTTGACATTGCATTGGGTATAGGTGGTATACCACGCGGAAGGATCATTGAGATCTACGGACCTGAATCGTCTGGTAAAACTACGCTTACCATGCACTGCATCGCAGAAGCACAGAAGCGTGGTGGTCTTGCTGCCTTCATTGACGCGGAACACGCCTTCGATAAATCATACGCTGAAAAACTGGGTATAGATACTGAGAACCTTCTCATATCGCAGCCCGACAACGGTGAACAGGCTCTTGAAATTGCTGACCATCTGATCCGTTCAGGCGCGATTGATATAATTGTAATTGACTCGGTTGCTGCCCTCGTACCGAAAGGTGAATTGGAAGGCGAGATGGGTGAAAGTAAAATGGGTTTACAGGCCCGACTCATGTCGCAGGCACTTCGTAAACTTACCGGTACCATCAGCAAAACAGGTTGCTCTTGTATATTTATTAACCAGTTGCGCGAGAAGATCGGTGTTATGTTCGGTAACCCGGAGACGACTACCGGTGGTAATGCTTTGAAATTCTATGCATCGGTTCGTTTGGATATCCGCAGAATTGGTCAGATCAAAGAAGCTGCTGACGACATCACCGGTAACCGCGTGAAAGTAAAAGTGGTGAAGAACAAAGTGGCGCCTCCATTCAAAGTAGTAGAGTTCGATATCATGTACGGTCGTGGTATATCTAAATC
Source organism: uncultured Flammeovirgaceae bacterium (assembly GCA_946480685.1). The sequence continues at coordinate 2,565 of CAMLLI010000581.1, forward strand.
AGGAGAGATTATCGACCTGGGTGTAGAACTTAATGTTGTTCAGAAGTCAGGTTCATGGTTCTCATACAACGGTAACAAACTCGGCCAGGGTCGCGATGCCGTTAAACAACTTATCGAAGACAATCCTGAACTGATGGACGAACTCGAAAAGAAAATCAAAGAACATTTAGCTGGTGTAGAAGGCGCAAAAGTTCTGGAAGAAAAAGAGTAGTAAATATACTCTCAACCATAAGAGATAGTAAAGCAAAAGCCCGCGAGATGATCGCGGGCTTTATATTTATATACTGACAGCTTTCGCCATCGGCAAATACATATAGTATATATCAGGTTGCACGAATGGCAATTACCGGATCTAATCGCGCAGCAAGTGCGGCCGGCACAATTCCGGAAACAAGTCCGATCACAGTCGAAACGGTAAGCCCCAGCACTATATTTTTTATCGTAAGGGTAACTACCAGTGACCCCATCGGGATAAACGTTATCAGGTATACCAGGAAGAGCCCCGCGAGCCCTCCTATCAGACTAAGGAAGATTGCTTCAAACAGGAACTGGAAGAGTATAAAGTAATTTTTAGCCCCAAGCGATTTCTGTAACCCAATCACACTCGTTCGTTCTTTTACTGACACAAACATGATGTTGGCAATACCGAACCCTCCTACCAGTATTGAAAATCCTCCGATAATCCATCCCGCTATACCTACTACATCGAACAAGTTACCAATGATGTTTGCCAATGCTTCAGGCCGGTTAATAGCAAAGTTATCTTTATCGGCCGGGCGCAAGCCTCTTCTTGTACGCATGATACCACGCACTTCGTTTTCAAGTTCTACCAAACCTATATCTGATTCCAACCCGCGTATACCTATACTGGATTCCATCTCATCCCAACGGCCGGAGCCTGTCTGGTATAATTTTCGGAATGTCGCATAGGGTACAATGGTAACATAATCGTTACTCGGTGTTCCCATAAAACTCTGACCTTCCTTCTTTACCGTACCAATCACAGTAAATTTCCGGTTCTTGATCTTCACAACTTTACCGATCGGGTCGTCATTCGGGAACAGAGTTTTTGCCACTTCAAAACCGATAATAGCAACATCCCTTCCTCCGGCTATCTCGTCCGTTGTCAGGTAACGACCGCGGTCAATGTTCACAGTAAATATATTGTCGTACCCTTCGCTACCGCCTACCAGGCGCACATCGCTGATACTATTGTTATCACGCTTCACCGTCATGCGGCCGCGGTCAGCATAGATCGCGATCGAGCTGCTATATTTCAGATTCTCCTGCAGGAATTTATACTCATTATAAGAAGAGTTCGGTCTTCTCCAGAAGTCCCACCAGCGATATTCGCCATCATTATCCGCCAGCCAGGGCCATTTATCAACGTAGATTACGTTGGTGCCAATAAAATTGAGACTGTCTTTTATATTTTTCTCAAGCGAATCGACCAGCGTGAGCACCGCGATAATGGCAAAAATCCCGATCGTTACGCCCAGCAACGACAGCACGGTGCGCAGAATAT
>CAMLLI010000582.1 GCA_946480685.1 uncultured Flammeovirgaceae bacterium
CAACACCAGCCTCAAATGTTTTGATCTCCTGTGCTTCAGCATTGAAACCTTTGATAACGCGCACACCATTGAGTGTTTCGGTTAAGCGACCGGTAACTTCGGCATTGAGCTTGCCGCGCTCGCGAAATATAGGACGGATCTTGTTGAACGCCTGCAACGATATAAAACCAAATATAGCTACCGGCAGCAATACATACAGCGTCATCATCGGACTGATGTTGATCAACAGTACAAGACAGATTACTGCGCTCAGTAATCCACCCACGAGTTGCACCAGACCGGTACCCACCAGGTTGCGTACGCCTTCTACATCGGTCATGATGCGCGAAACCAGCGCGCCGGATTTACTGTTGTCAAAGAAACGCACCGGCAGTCGGAGAATCTGTTTCTGCACCTTCACGCGTAACACGGAGATAAGATGCTGTGCTTCAACACTGAGTAACTTGGTAAGCAGAAAAGATGTTACTGCTTGTATAATGATGGCACCCACCACACCGCCCAGCAGGTAATATAGCAGGGTGATGTTTTTATTGGCAATCACTTCATCCACGAGGTATTTACTGGCCCATGGCAATACAAGTCCGGAGACACGACTGATAACGATCAGGATAAGACCAATAAAGAGGAGATTTCTGCGGGGCCATACAATAGTTTTAAAAACATGGCCAATAGTAACTTTCGATTTCGACATGGAACGTTTTGGTTTGAGGTACGCACAGAACAAGACGGAAGATTGAATAGTTTTATTCTTTGCGTCAATAAAAATAGCCGTAATTTTCGGATATGATCATTCGCTTTTCTTCAGAGAGTATACCGGCTGTTGTGCTGAAGGTGGGAGACGCGGTGTTTGCACGCTATAAACATGAAACTTCACCGCATACCAAAACGGTATTGTTGCAGGACAACGCACTGATCTTTGTGCTGGATGGACACAAGAAATTATTTTTCAATGATTTTTCTACACTCGTAGAACCCGGACAACTGATGCTGCTGAAGCGTGGCTTGTATGTGATGTCTGAATTCCTGGAAGATGTCAGCTACGAAGCGCTTATCATCTTTATACCCGATGCTGTCCTCAAAGAATTCTCATGGAAACATTTGTCCAAACCACAAGGTGTACATCTGCCACCCATGTCACATCTTGTTATTCCGGTGAATGAATTACTGGAAGGCTTCAGAGATCAATACCTGCGATACTTTGATCAGCCGGCCGCACTCCTCCAGGATATTCTGCCGTTGAAACTAACTGAGTTATTGCTGTTACTGATTTCCGGTAGTAATGGATCACAGGTGTCTCAATGGATTCAGAGTATTGCCCATCGTCAGCCCCTTAACCTGGAATATATAGTAAAGGAGCATTTGTTTCATCCACTAACCCTTGGCGAGCTTGCCACGCTGTCGGGGAGAAGCCTGGCATCGTTCAAGCGCGACTTCCAGAATCTGTATGGTATATCTCCGAAGAAGTGGATCAACCAACAACGATTGTCGCATGCCAAAATGCTACTGCACAATACCTCGGGCAATGTATCGGAGGTAGCTGCAGCCTGTGGCTTTGAAAATGTATCCTATTTCATACGCACGTTTAAAAACGAGTTTGGCGTTACGCCTGCTGACTGGCGAGCCAAAAGTGCAATAGTTTGAGCTTTGTGTATTACCCTCGCGGCTGGCGGCACTGCTAGTTTTGCGTAAAAATCAATGCACATGAAAAACTATTGTATCGTTATGCTGTGGCTGCTGAGTATAGCAGCGTATGCCCAGCCCGTTGTAATGACCGCCAATCTCGATCACCCGGAAAGCATCGCTTCCGATGGTAAATTCTTATATGCAACACTCATCGGAAAGCAATTGGCACCCACCGCCAAAGATGGTGATGGTGGTCTTTGTAAACTTGATCTGTCGGGTCATGTCATCGACACGCACTTTAATAAAGAGCCGCTGAATGCCCCGAAAGGAACCAGGCTCATCGGGAATATACTATATATAGCTGACATTGACCGCCTGGTGGCCATTGATCTTTCAACCGGTAAAAAAGTGAACGAAATTGATATGGCTGCAACCGGCTCCGTATTTCTGAATGATATAGAGGCAAAAGGCGATTCTGTATTATTTGTGAGTGCCACAGATATCGGCCAGATTTTTAAAGTATCGCTGGTAAAGCCGAATACAATAAGCGCACTGCCGCTGCCAAAACTGCTAGGCCCCAACGGACTGGTATATGATGCCAGGAGTAATACTATATATGTAGCCGGACTCGATCGCAGTGAAAATCCGGTAGGGGAGTTAGGCATCATCACCTTTCAAGGCAACACCTGTCACTATGAGACACTGACCGATGCCCGCGGTGTATTTGATGGTATACAAATGATTGATGCCAATACACTGATCGTATCAGACTGGGTTTCTATTAAACTGGTGCAATCACGTTTGCTAAAAATAAACCTTCGTGACAGAACCTTTACCGAACTATATAAAAACACGGATGCTGCCGATATATACTACGATAAGAATAAAAATCGCATCATTCAACCGGGCCTTCGCGATGGCGCTATTTTGCAATATCCGTTGAAGTAAGCTGTGCGTGTGGTCGTGTATGCATTCTGCATCATGTAATGTCCTTGTTGCTCTTATTGCAACAAGGACATATACATCGTGCGATTCGAATTATAGCTTTATCTTCATTACGTCTCCCTTGTAACTCACAACCTTATCGTACTTTTCTGATAGCGCTGGTCCTGTTCCTTTACCCGGCTGTACCTTGATGAGATTAAATGTTCTGTTAACAAGCATCCCCGGAAACGAACCCTTTCTCTTTGAAATAGTCAGAACGCGTTGTTTGTCATTCCATTGAAACGTTACTTCGGAGTACTGTCCTTTTTCATAGTTATAAGAATCGCCTTCATCTTCGTAGAGTGTAAATTCACCATCGGCTCCTGCGAAAATTCTTATTTCAAGATTGTCCCATTTTTTCTCTTCCGCATATTGCACATTCGGTCCCCAGGGAAGAATAGAACCAGCCTTTATATATAGCGGTATAATATCCATCGGAGTTTGTTTGTTGATGGACTGGCCGCCTGCGATTTTTTCTCCAGTCCAGAAGTCATACCAGTCGGTGCCTGAAGGAAGATATAGCGTTCTTGATTTTGTTGCACTGAATTCTTCGACACGCGTTGTGTCACCTCCGCTCACGGCAGTTCTCGAATACATCGGTTCTATAACCGGGGCCACCAGGACAGATTTACCAAACATGTACGCATCATTCCGGTTGATTGCATTTTTGTCATTCGGAAAATCCATAACCAATGCTCGCATCGGGGTTGAATTCCGGTTGGTAACATCCCAGGATGTTGAGTAGATATAGGGCAACAATGAATAGCGCAAGTGAATATACTTTTCGATAGCATCATAATAGCGGTTGCCTTTTTTACCGAATTGATAAATCTCGCGCGGAGCATCCGTGCCATGCGAGCGCATCATCGGACAGAACGTACCGAATTCTAACCAGCGCACATATAGTTCGCGGTAATCAGCATCGTTTAATTTATCCGGATATTCGAGAAGGAAAAAACCACCTATATCCGAGTTCCAGTACGGAATACCACACAGCGTGAAGTTCAGTCCGGCCGTGATCTGATACTGTAAGGCTTTCCAGGAAGCCACAACATCTCCCGACCATGTATTGGCACCGTATCGTTGTTGTCCTGCAAAGGCCGAGCGCGTGAGTATAAATACACGTTTATCCGAAGTAGTAGCACGCTGATGATCGGATACACCGCCAACCGTCATAAGCGGATACGCATTTCTTACTTTGCGAAAAGAACCCATATAAGTTTTGGTATCCAGGTCTTCTTTTTTTATTTCAAGGTGATCAGGCTCCGTTGAATCCATCCACCAGCCATCTATACCGAGCGAGAATATACCTTTATTCGCATACTTCCAGTAAATGTCGCGCGCCTCCGGGTTATAGGCATCATATACCCGCACACCGGATGGATATCGCATATCAGGCGGCCACACATCGAGGCCCGACATAGGCCAGGTTGTTATGTTGAATAACATTCCTTTCTTGTCGAGTTCTTTATAC
>CAMLLI010000583.1 GCA_946480685.1 uncultured Flammeovirgaceae bacterium
CGCTGTTTTGTTGGCTGTCGCTACATTGGTTACACGAACGTTGGGAGTATTAAGCCAGTAACGCGGCCCGGCAAACAACGTACAGGATGGAGCAAGACTAAAAGATTTAGCAGGTGTATTGTCGGAAGTATAATATGGCTTGAATATCAAACCATTAGCATTGTTCCACGCAAGTGTACTACTATCCTTGCCTTCATTTTCCTGCGCAGCTGCACGTTGCCAGTCTTCAATTGTTGATTTTGGAAAAGTTTCCTGTAATAAATCCCTGAATTTTTTTTCGGCCATATTTAAAGCAATTCAACCCAATTTAGTTTAAGATTTTACCTGGTTATTGTGTTTTAATTTTAATTTTTTGGAAGCAAATATTTTTCTGAAAAATCAAGGACAACCCGACTTGTTTTCTTTACCTCTTTTTTTACATCTTTGTCTCCCTTTCTAAAAAAGGAAACTGAAATCCTAACAAATTCAGAACTCAATGGAAGTCAGCAGCGGTACTACAGTATGGAACGATTGTCTTGAAGTAATTCGCGAGAATGTCGGCGAAGAGAACTTCAATACATGGTTCAAGCCAATAGCGCCTCTGCGTGTTGATGGCGATGTTCTCACCATTCAGGTTCCTTCTCAATTTTTTTATGAGTGGCTGGAAGATAATTATGTTCCGGTTCTTAAAAAAGCTATTCATACCGTACTAGGTCCAACTGGTCGCCTCGAATATTCGGTGGTGGTTGACAGTGGAGATAAACAAACTCCTCCTGTATCGGTAAGTTACCCGGTAAATGGAGCCGGTAACAGACGAAGTGCTGTTAATGGCAGCTTCGGTAATGATGATTATTCTCCCTTTACCTATAAAGCACTTAATCCGCAGACGGTTAACTCGCGACTGAATACAACCTATACTTTCGATAATTTTGTTGAAGGTGACTGTAATCGTTTAGCGCGCTCAGCAGGTTTGGCGGTTGCTAAGAAACCTGGTGTTACTTCCTTCAACCCGCTCATGTTATATGGTGGTGTTGGTGTAGGTAAAACCCACCTGGTGCAAGCGATTGGTAACGAGATCAAGAACAACATGCCCAGCAAGGTTGTGCTTTATATTGATCAGAATGATTTTACTACGCAGTTCCTCAATGCACTGCAAAATCATAAAGTGCAGGAGTTTCAGAATTTTTACCTGCAGGTTGATTTGCTGATCCTGGATGATGTGCAGTTTCTTGCCGGTCGTGAAAAGACACAGGAAATGTTCTTCCACATCTTTAATCAGTTGCATCAATCCGGCAAACAGATTATCATGACGAGCGATTGTCCGCCTCGTGATATGAAAGGTTTCCAGGAAAGATTGTTGTCGCGCTTCAAGTGGGGCCTTACAGCAGATTTACAAGAGCCTGATTTTGAAACGAAGCTTGCCATCATCAATCGTAAAATGCTGGCCGATGGTATTCAGATACCAACTGAAGTTTCTGAATATTTAGCGTATAGCGTTGATACAAACCTTCGCGATATGGAAGGTGTATTGAACTCGCTGATCTTCCACGCTACATTGCTGAAGAAAGAAATCGATCTGGATCTTGCAAAAGAAGTCCTCAAGAATATCATTAAAGAAATACAGTCAGACGTTAGCGTTGATTTTATACAGAAGACTGTTGCCGAATATTTCAAAGTAGATCTCGAAGCCATGAAAGGCAAAGTAAAAAAACGCGAGATCGTAATTCCACGCCAGGTAGCAATGTATTTCTGCAAGCGCTATACGCAGCTTACCCTTGCGTTGATCGGAGAAAACTTCGGAGGTCGTGATCACAGTACAGTAATTCACGCACTCGAGTCCGTAGAAGATATGATGAAAACTGACCCCAACTTTAAGGCCTCTGTTGAAGAGCTTGGGAAGAAGTTGAAGCTGAGGGTTAGTTAATAGTTAACCGTTAATCGTTATAAGTTAATCGTGTCTGAAATGGACGATTGATTTTTGTGATGAAGCGATATATATCATTGCAACGAGTATTAAATCCCTTGCACTAAGAACACAAAGGAAGACACAAAGTTACTCAGAGTAATTATGTGTCTTTTTTTTCTACGTCCATCTGTGATTTCTATGGACACCTAAACACGTGCAAGTGCTTCTCTCAGCCATGCGCTGGCAGACTCCTGGTCTTTGAAGTGGTTAAGTGTTAGTACTCCTGCTTCCTGCGACAGATCTATATATTCCGTAACATTCATCTCTGTAAATACATTTTCAGGCATTACAAAAGCTATATAACGTAGTCCTGCCTCATACGCTTTAGGATTCCAGTATTCAACAATCCATTGCGTGTCCTTAGGCTCAAACACTTCTACAAAGCGCGTATCTACTAACCAGCCGAGTTTGCCTGTCGCTGCTATTTTTTCGCGGATCAATTCAAGCCCACGTTCCATAAATGCTCTAAACTCAGGCGATGTCATAAAGCCTGAACCTTCAGAAAGAATGCAAGGGACTGACGGATCAAAATCAAACGTTCTGTTTTCTACAGCATGTAAACGGACTACCTTGTTACGTTCCATATAAAATGATTTAAACGCAGCAAGTATAGGACTATAATGAAGAGTACAACAGCAACTCCGGTAGACAAAAACAGGGACTTAACAATCCGCTACCATAGTATGTAAAGATTCTCCCTCCGAAAGCTATATCCTGGAATATTATTAACGATTAACGGCCACGCTACTTCCCCTCAATCCAAAGCCGGAACTCAGGCGCAGTTTCTTTACTCACAAAGATCTCCTCCTTCATCTCCGGTTGTAGAAAAACTCTGATCTTCCCGTTGTCGGGTTTAAAACGTTCAATAGACTTCATGTTCGCGATGAACTTGCGATTAAGTCGGAAGAAACTTTTGGGATCGATATCCGCTTCAAGCTCTCCCAGATTTTTATCGAGGATCAACTGGCGACCACTGAAATCTTTTGCAAAAACAATTTTATGTTCGGTATAGAAGTATGCTATTTCGCAGAGATCAAGTGCTACATACTCGGTTCCTTTCTTTGCAACGATGCGGTTACGCGCAGGTGCCTGGGCTTGTTCAATGAGTTTTAACAGGTTGCCTTGAAGAAAATGTGAACGCAGTGTTTTTACTTTCTCAAGCGAACGTTTCAGTTTCTCTTCGGTAATTGGTTTCAGTAAATAATCAATCGCGTTGAACTCAAAGCTCTCCAGTAAATATTTGTCATACGCAGTCGTAAAAATGACCGGGAACTTTACAGGATGTTTTCGAAAGATCTCGAACGAGTGATCATCCGAAAGCTGTATATCGACAAAGGCGAGATCAGGTGATGGATTTGTTATTAACCATTGAATGGAATCTTTAACGCTGCTGAGTTTTGTCAGGATGTTGACAGAACGATCCAGCGAAAGCAGCATGGTCTCAAGCTTGGCTTGTGCAAGAAGTTCATCTTCAATGATAATAACATTCATAGCGAAAATATATAGGTAAAGTTAGCGTGTAAGCGGAATGAGTGGAAGTGTAACGTTGAACGTATGGTTGTTATTTTCGGTATATATACCTCTTCCGGTAATAATCCTGAAACGATCGTCCAGATTTTTTAATCCGATCCGGGATGAATGCTGTATACTTCGTTTCGGCTGAATTTTATTGCTGATGGTAAGCTGATCACGATCAATTGAAAGTGAAACCTGCAGCGGAATTCGTTCTGAAATTTCGTTGTGCTTTACTGCATTCTCCAGGGCAACAAATGCAGATATAGGGGGCACGAGATATTCTTTAGAAGTAGTGCCGTTGAAATTCTTCTGTATATCCAGCGCCTGCCCGAAACGAAGTCGGAGTAACTCCGCATACTTCTCCATGAAGTTAAATTCATCTTCCAATACTACCAGTGTTCGTTCCTTCTGTGCCAATATATACCGGTATATATCCGCGAGGTTCTCCGTGAATAGTGTTGCTTTGGGCGGATCAGTACTGATGAGGTATGATAAACTGTTCAGTGAGTTGAACATGAAGTGCGGATCGATCTGATTTTTTAGCGCTTCCAGTTCTGCTTCCGCTTTGGCGCGCGATAGTTCAGCGTTTTTAACCTGCTCATTCTGTTGTTCTT
>CAMLLI010000584.1 GCA_946480685.1 uncultured Flammeovirgaceae bacterium
CACTTCCTGCATCGGTGGTGCAGCGACTCAACCTCGGTTCGGTGCGACTATATGTAGCGGGCAGCAACTTGTGGCTGCTTACCAACTATACCGGTCTTGACCCGGAGTCAGCGTCCAGCAGTAACCAGAACGAGCAGGGTATAGATCTGGGCACTCCGCCTCAGCCGCGAAGTGTGCAGTTCGGGGTGAATGTGTCGCTTTAGGAGATTTAAGATTTAAAATTTGAAGATTGGAAGATTAAAAAATTAGAAAATTGAAAATTAGATTTATGTCAACGAAGATATATACTTTGTTATTGCTGGTGGTGTTTGTTTCCGTGACGACATCCTGCGATGATTTTCTGGAGATAAAGCCGAAGGACTCTTTGTCAACAACGGATGACGTTATTGTGAACAAGGCTTCTGCGGAATCTGCCTTGCGCGGATTATATAGTGGATTGGGAGATGCCGGGTATTATGGCACATCCTTTCAGTCTATTGGGTATTTGTCAGGTGATAATATACAATGGACCGGATCGCAATCGCAGGTGCAGGAGTTTATCAATCATAAAGTAAATGCAGACAACGCTACGATCAGTGCTGCATGGAATGCTATATATCGTACCGTTAACCGCGCCAACAACCTGATCGCTGCATTGCCCGGCATTGTTGATGCTACACTTACCGATGCACAGCGGAATCAATATTTAGGAGAAGCTTACTTCGTTCGTGCGCTTGCATATTTTGATTTGGCAAGAACATGGGGTGGTGTTCCGCTGGTAACCTCACCAACCACCGTTGCCGGTGAAAACGCCAATGTCCCTAAGAGTACAGTTGAAGAAGTATATGCTCATGTAAAGGCCGACCTGGAATTGGCGGAGTCATTGCTTTCGGAGACAACCGATCGCTATCGTCCTACACGAAGAACAGCGTGGGCATTGAAAGCGCGTTACTATTTATACCAACGCGATTATGTACAGGCAGAAACGTATGCCAGCAAAGTTATTGCTGTTGCAAACTATAAATTGGTGAAACCCTTCAATGCATTCTTCGCTTCGAATGCACGTGGTACGGAAGAATCTGTATTTGAAATATTTTACAACGGTACTACCGAGGTAAACAATCATCGTAACCAATGGCAGCCGCAAACCAACGGAGGTACACGCCAGTGGGCTCCCAACGATGCACTCGTGGCGTTGCTCAACAATGCTGCTATAGGAGGCACACGCAGTGCACTCGTAGCGAAAGACAATCAGAATCGCTGGTACGGAAATCTATACTATCGCACACCGGCATCCGATCCATCCTATATCATTCGCATAGCAGAACTATACCTGATCCGCGCGGAAGCTCGTGCGAAGCAAAGTAAACTGGAAGATGCGCTTGCAGACCTGAACGCGGTGCGCAGCAGGGCAGACGTTGCTCCAAGTGAAGCCGCGACACAAGATGAAATTTTATTGGCGATCGAGAATGAGCGAAGAATAGAGTTTGCGCTGGAGCCGCATCGCTGGTTTGATCTCGTAAGAACCGATCGCGCAGATGAAGTGCTGAATGTGACGGAGACATTCAGATTAGTATTGCCGATACCGGCCGACCAGATTCTGGTTGACGGGGATGTCGTTAAACAAAACGAAGGATATTGATAAACTTTAAATGATGGTATATGGAATTTCTGGAAACTCCGATCGCTACTGCACCTGGTAAAACAGGGCGGCAGGCATTCACCGTCAGTAACGATACACTGGCGGAAGATGGTGCTACGTCATGGAAGCCCTATGAACGTGTCGTGTTCCGATTCTTCTTTGTTTACTTCCTGATTCAGATCGTTCCGCTCGACTGGAAGTACTACCGGGATATACTGGCGCTGGATTGGTCTTCGCTGCACTTCAGTAACTTCTTTTACCTGGCGCGCTATACTCCGCGTTTTGTTTCAGATGTACCGGTGCTTTGGGACTGGGTCATTGCGGGTAGCCTTGCCGTTGCAGCTGCAACAGCCTGGACGGTGCTGGATAAGAAGACTACCGAGTATAACAAATTGTATTATGCACTGCGCGTTATATTGCGTTATCGCCTTGCTGCCGCATTGCTGGTATACGGGTTTATCAAATTCTTTCCATTGCAAATGCCGGAGCCATCGCTCAGCAATCTCAATACTAACTATGGTGATATAGCACATTGGAAAGTATTCTCATTGAGCACGGGCATTGTTCCGGGGTATGAATCGTTCCTCGGCCTGGTTGAGCTTTCGGCAGCATTGCTCTTGCTATATCGTAAAACCGCATCGATCGGTGCATTCATTATTATACCCTTTACAGGAAACGTTGTTATGTCTAACCTGGCATACGAAGGTGGCGAGTATGTATATAGTCTGTTGCTGGTAACTTTTGCGTTGTTTCTGCTGGCGTATGATTTGCCCCGGCTGCTCACGTTGACTTCATTCGAGAAATATACACTTCCGGCTCGTTTCAAACCTGTGTTTTCCAATGAGACCATCAGGAACGTACGGATCATTGCAAAAAGTGTTTTCGTGTTTGTGTTTGTTTTCTTCTACGGCTACAAGACGTATGCGAGTTATAAACAAGGGCCCTATCAATTTCCGGATAACCCAGGGTTGCCTGGAGTGGCGGGTATCTATACCGTTGCAGAGTTTAGAATCAACAACGAAGTGCGTCCGCATGCTCCGGCAGATCCGATACTCTGGAAAGATGTAGTTTTTGAAAAATGGTCAACACTAAGCGTTCGTTCCAATGCGCAGGTGGAGACACTCACGGCTACAACGGAAGAGATTTTTCAGCGTAATGAAGATCGTGTATACGAATTCTCCGGAATGGCCGGAAGACATTACTATACCTATACCGTTGACTCAGCCAAGCAAACGCTGACGTTAAAGAATCGCAATCCACACCATGCAGCAGATCAGTATCAGTTACACTTTGAGCGTCCTGATCAGGATAAAATTATTCTGGAAGGTATAGATGCTAAATCGGATTCAGTATATATCGTACTGCACCGACTCGATAAAAAGTACTTGTTGGAAGAAGCTGCCAAGCAGGGCAGAAGAAGGGGATTAAAACTATAACCACTCGCGAACTATGGCTATTAAAAATCTAACGATAGAGGGTACTGATTCTTCCGGAACATCGCAGGAAGAAAACACCACGGCAAAATGGAAGACATGGCAACTTATTGGTTTCCGTATCGCGTTTATATTCTTTATCAGCATTTGTATACCGAATAATATAGAATGGTATAAACATGTGATCAATATCGATTGGACAAACCTGCACTATCGTGATCTATATGACATCGCGCGGTTTGGCTCCGGGCTGAACTTTTTCGGAAATACGATATTGGGTAATGCATTGCAGGGATATGCCAACTGGATCATCACATTGCTCTTTAGTATAGCGGGTGGCTTGATCTGGACCGTAATAGACAAAAGAAGAAACCCAGAGCCACAACAGTATAATTTACTTTATTACTGGCTGCGCGCTGTGGTACGTTACCGTGCCGGCATCGGTATTATCGGTTTCGGTTTTACAAAACTGTTACCTGTCCAAATGCCCTATCCTTCGCACGGTTTGTTAAATACTGACTTTGGCGATTTCACTGCACAGAAAATTTACTGGCTGTCCATTGGTATTGCGCCGTGGTACCAGGTGTTTGCCGGTATTGTGGAAATTGGTGCAGGCACTTTGCTGTTCTTTCGCAAGACTACATTGCTGGGCGCAGTACTGTTATTCGGGGCACTCGGAGATATAGTATATGTGAATTTTGCGTATGACGGTGGTGTGCACGTATATAGTTCTTACTTCGTATTGCTTTCTGCATTCCTGATCGGGCATTATGTGCCGGCTTTATACCGGGTATTTATACAGGAGAAGCCAGGCCATGTGTTTAGTTTTTATCCGGCATTTGCAAAGCCGTGGCAACAAATTGTACGAGTAAGTCTCAAAGTTGCCACCATCGGTATATTCCTGGTATTGCTTTTCTATTTGCAATGGATTAACTTTTTATACGACCCCTATAAACAACCATCAACCAAAGGTATAACTGAACTCCGTGGGTATTATAACGTGACGGAGTTTAAACTCA
>CAMLLI010000585.1 GCA_946480685.1 uncultured Flammeovirgaceae bacterium
TCCCGGATTCGATACGCGTAGAATTTCCGGAGCAGGAGTCAATTGTTGTGTTTGAACTAAAGCGATTTGAAACGCACAGTTCGTTTATTGAAAACTTCCCCGCTACTTTATTGGAACTCAGTAGCTACCTCGATAAGAGTCTGCCGGGTCATCAAAAAGGACAAGCTGTTACGATCCATGTAGTATACAAACTGAACAATGAAAAAGAGATTACTATAGCCGAAACAAAGCCACAGACTTCAGTATTGGTAAAAGATCAACAAATTGTCCAGTTACTTCCTCCTGGTATCGAAATCTTCTTACAGACTGAGAATGCCAAAGTATATCTATATATCCCGGAGCGGAGCAAACTTCGTGAGCTTGCCGACAAGAACTTTTCACAAATCGTATCGCGCGTCCGTGAAGAATCTAAAAATTACTATATCGGTCGCAAAAGTTTTAAAGCCAGGTTTATCATTCAAAATAACACAATAGGCTATAGCAACGTGTTGCACACGGAACCACACGATTTCCTTTATGTTACTGCCTGTGCTGGCGTAGGTGTATTCCGTGATAAATTTTACCCGGAGCTTTCGCCATCTATAGGTTTAAGTTTCAGTGATCGCTTTAACCGAACCAACCGCAAAGTTGAGCTAACATATTCGAGTATGTATCTGTTGGAAAAGAAAGCAGAAGGAGGCTATAACAACTCCATCAGTTCCTTCCTGGGTATCACATATCGAAAAAACTTCGGCAAACAAGGAAGCCGTCCTATGTGGACAGGCATAGGTGCAGCCGTTCTTGTTCATGAAACTGAAAACTTTTTTAAAGGAAAAACTGCAAAAATTTTCTTTTTTTCAGATATCGGTAATACACGACTTAATATTATACCCGAATTTTACCTTACGGAAGACTTCAAGAAACTGCAGTTTGGCATGAAGCTAACCTATGCATTTTGACCTATATATACCCTTACAGTATCGAGTCTTAAGAAGCCTGGCACCACAAGAGCCAGGCTAATTTTTAAAGTAGCACACAACCTTAGGGCTAACGTATATAGGCTAACGACCCGTAACAGCTAACTTTTAATTCCTTTACCTTTAATTCTTATTTCCACCCAGCATTACCAGATCATTCACACTGATCTCGGTGATGTTTCGTTTCTCTCCCGTAGATGTTTCATAGGTGCGATGCACAAGTTTTCCCTCTATAGCAATCTCGTTTCCCTTCTTTAAGTATTGGGCAGCTATATCTGCAAGGTTATCCCACAGAACGAGGTTATGCCATTGCGTTTCTTCTACCTTGTCTCCTTTCTGATTACGGTATGTACTATTCGTAGCAATTGAAAAAGTTGCCAGTTTTTTACCGGTGTCGAATGTTTTTATCTCCGGATCTTTACCGAGACGACCGATGAGTTGTACACTGTTTCGTAAGTTTGCCATATATGTATTTATTTTATTGTTGCGTTAGCTAGTATTTTATCGAACCACTTCGTTGTGATTGACGATGCAAAGTTGGGAGCTAAACAAATTTATAGTCGTATGAAAAACGGATACTTTCGCTTACTTTCGTTTGTAGCCGTTTGTAAACGGATAGTTATATGTCAGGTATAGTTGAAAAGAAATGCATTGAATGTGGTACTGCCATCAAAGGCAGGGTTGATAAAAAGTTCTGCTCTGATCAATGCCGGAGTTCCTTTAACAACAAGCTTAACAGTGATGACACTAATCTTATGCGGAACGTCAATAATATACTGCGCAAGAACAGACGTATTCTGCTTGACCTTAACCCCGATGGCAAAAGCAAAGTGAGCAGAGAAAGGTTAAACGCCCGCGGCTTTGACTTCAACTTTTTTACCAGCGTTTACAAGACCCGCGAAGGATCGCAATACTTTTACTGCTACGAACAAGGATACCTGCCCATTGAAAAAGATTACTACCTTCTCGTTCAGAAAAAAGACTTCTAACCCACAAGCTATACCACAAAATCAGGTATAGATATACATAACTATAGCTTACATTTATTTATAGGCTACAAAAACAACCATGTATAGCTACATAAACCTACATGGGCGCAGCCCTATACCCTTCTTTTTGAGGGCACGTTTACAATTATAGTCAGGCGTTGCGAGCGGAAGACGGCTCTGACAAAGGGTTTGCAAAGAATCGCAACTTATACAACACGGGGTGGCTATACCTTTGATACTATGATCTGTTTTGAAAAAAACCGGACACCTTTTTGGTTAAAGGCTTGACCCTTACAAAAAATAATATTTACTTTAATAACATTCATTGTCTGTAAATCAAATGAATCCTTCAGTTACCCCCCTTTTTTGGTGTCAGACGGTGAATAGCTTAGATGTAATCAAACATGTTCCAGTATCCAGAACCTGATGCTCGCTGTAGAGTAAATTGGCATTGCCGGTTGATACCGGGCAATGCGATGGATATACCGTTGTCGTTAAGCTGTGTTAAACCTGAATACATTCTTAAGACTTATAGTAGAATCTATCGGAAGGGAATATCTCCCTTTAGCATGAATGGACTGCAAGCTGCAGCCACGATGTTATACCCAGGGTATATACATATCGGAAACATGCTTAAAAAAGCTATCGCAGCCGGAACCGGTGGAGCCCCTCTACTCGCAGGTGCCGATGTCATGGCAAACGTGGTTTCTATACTGATGGCTAAACGCTATAGTATAGCAGACCTGAACCGCAACGGAGTGACTATACCTGCCGGGTATCTTCACGCCTGACCCTTTAACCTCTGAACCCTTTACCTTTTAAACTTATGGCTACACTACAAAAAAGTAAACTGAAACTCCTGCCGGGAGAAAACTGGAAAGAACTAAAACTGAAGAAAGGAACATCTACCAAGCGCTATGCCGTGTCTGATAAAGGACGGATTGTCAGCTTTAAAAAGGAAATTGAAGACGGGTATATATTGAAACCACGTTTAACGCAAGGCTACCCGAGTATAACCATTGGCCGTGAAGACACTCGCCAGAATTATTATATACATCGACTCGTAGCGGAATATTTCAACAAGCCGGCTAATAGCAAAAATGCTTTTGTTATTCATGTTGATCACCGCAAAGACAACAATAAGGCAACCAACCTGAAGTGGGTAAGCCACGAAGCACAGATCGAGCACGCCAAGCGCGACCCGAATGTACTCCAACGACTCAATCCTGACGAAGGTCCGAAGCTTACACAAGATAAAGTGAAGCAAATAAAAGTAGCGCTATTCAAATCGAAGAAGCAGCCTACGCTGAAGGCCCTCGCCAAACGCTTTCGTGTATCGGATATGCAAATCCACCGGATCAAAATCGGGGAGAACTGGGCGCACGTAAAAGTGTAACGGCCGGTGTATATTTGCTAACGTACTAACTATTTCCAGACACACTATGCGCAATATCTTTTTTGCGGGGATACTTTTTTGCCTTATCTCCGCACCTGCCGTTTCACAACCTAAAACATTTACACCTGTTTCCAAACCTGAAGAAGCCGGCTTCGCAACGGACCGGCTATTGCGAATTGACAAAATGGTTAATGAATATGTAGCCAGCCAGTCGATACCCGGTGCCGTTGTGTTGATTGTACGCAATGGCAAGATTGCATACCATAAGGCGTATGGCTACAGCGATGCAGAGCGTAAAACAGTTTTAAAGAAAGATGACATCTTCAGAATTGCGTCACAGAGTAAAGCTGTTACCGCACTGGCAGCACTTATACTTTTTGAAGAAGGTAAGTATCTGCTGGACGATCCGGTTTCGAAATATATACCGGAATTCAAGAATCCTACTGTTCTGAAAACGTTTAACCCGAAAGACAGCAGCTATACTACGGAGCCAGCCAAAAGCGAAGTAACTATTCGCCAGCTTTTCACGCACTCGTCCGGGATTGATTATGCCGCGATTGGCAGTGCCGAGTTCAGAGCTATATATGCGAAGGCCGGTGTGCCCAGTGGTATAGGAAACAACAATGCTATACTAGGTGAAAAGATGCGCATTCTCGGAAAGCTTCCGTTGAAACACAATCCGGGAGAGAAGTGGACCTATGGATTGAACAACGATCTGTTAGGATACCTG
>CAMLLI010000586.1 GCA_946480685.1 uncultured Flammeovirgaceae bacterium
GCAATAAAATCCATTGTCATTACCTGATGGCATTGGGACACCTCGGGTTAAACCATGATCACGTGGCGGATGCTGAAAAGAATTTTGATTTTGTTCTCACGCATGATGTGAATCATCTTGGTGCCGTTATCCACCGGAACATGATCGCACAACCGTCACTGGTCTCGTAAAAAATATACGTGTAGTTTCAGTTGATTACGAAGGCAGCCGACAGTGGTTGCCTTTATTTTTGGCTATATGGTTCGTGTGGATTTACGAATTAAAAGCTCTGTTGCTAACGTCCTGGTAACTGGTTCAAAATCTTCGGCCGCTTCCATCTGTTCGATAAACAACGCAGCGGCTACACGACCAATCTCCTCTGCGGGTTGAGACACGGTGGTAAGCGAAGGTTCTATAAATTGAGACACCGGTTCGTTGGTAAATCCAATGACCGATATATCTTCCGGGATGCGGATGTTTCTGCTTTTGAGTACCTGCATGACTTGTATAGCCACCGGGTCATTCAGACAAAGTATAGCATCGGGTCGTTTGCTACCTGACAACAATTGATCGGTCACCCGGACTACTTCACGTTTTAGATCGTGGCAGTGAAATATAAGGTCGGCATCAACCGCTATTCCGTTTCGCTGTAAAGCATCTATATATCCTCTCAGACGCTGGTTGCTGATATAAAGATGTTCCGGTCCTCCGATATAGGCGATCGTCTTACAGCCGGTTTGTATGAGGTAGCTGGTGGCCTTTGACGCTCCATCACGATCATCAACAATTACTTTATTGGCGTGTACCGACTCCGTTACACGATCAAACAACACCACGGGTATACGCTTGTCCAGCAAAGTTTGCAGGTGCTCGTAAGAGTCTGTCTCACTGGACAACGAGATCAAAAGTCCATCTACGCGGTTTGCTACCAGCATTTGTATATTCGATTGCTCCACCGAAAGTGACTCCAGCGATTGACAGATCATCACACCGTAATTGTGGTTCGCAGCATACGCTTGTATACCACTGATTACCGAAGAGAAAAAGTGGAGATTAATCTGCGGTACCACAACGCCCAGGGTATTGGTCCGCTTGATGCGGAGATTCTGTGCAACACGGTTGGGTTGATAGTGTAATCGCTCCGCCAGTTCCAGTACATTCTTCTTTTTCACAGGATCAACATTCGATGCATTGCGCAATGCACGCGACACCGTTGAAATGGATACACCCAGCTTCAATGCTAAGTCCCGAATTGTTACCTGTGAGTTTTTCATATTATCATCAAATCAACACGACTCCAAACTATATTTCAGTTTCGAACGATATACCGTCTCAAATAAGTAAGCACCGCCAGACACAAACCCGGCAGTGCTATACTACGAACCCCGAAATTTATTCCTTCACCACTTTAAATACACGGCTATTACCATCCGCGTTTACCACGGAGACAAAGTATATCCCCTTGGCATACGCTGCCAGTTTCAATTCATATTCACGTGTCTTCAGGTTTTTCCTTTCCAGGAGTACATCTCCGTTAGCGGCCAGCAGTCGGAAGGAGCGAATTGTTTTTTCATTCCGGATCTTTACTACATCGCTGGTCGGGTTGGGATAAAGTACCGTGGTATCATTACCTGCTTCCGACTCGGAAGATGTAACAGTGCCCGGTGTAAATCTGAATATAAAAGCGTCCCTTGCAGGAGCGGTAATTTTCAGTGAAGACCCTGTTAATGCCTGCGGCATGCTTCGGAACAATTCTCGTATCGTATACTCACCGGCAGGTATCCCCAGTCGCGTAAGACTAAGATCCATCGTCTTTTGTTCTCCGTAGTTTATCACAGCCACGTAATACGTGTCACCAATTTTATTGACGAACGCTTCACTCGCACTCTTTGCTGCATTACCCTCTACCGGTGTGAACGCTACACCGTTTCTGGCAATGGCCAATATATCTTCCTTCTGTAGTAAATCCTTCGCGCGATCAGTCCATTGACCGGTTGTAGCAAAATCATCGCCTGTAATCAGCGTACCATTAATTACTCCGGAGGTTAAGCGCGCACGGTTCTCTCCCAGTGATTTGTTACTGAACACGAGGTGATCGGCATCAATAAAATTATAGATGTGTGTTTGCCACCAGCCATACGTTGTACTGTTCAGGGTATATTCGGTTGCCCCTATATCTGAATAAGCATCGCAGGCAATTCTTCGCGAGTGCGCATAGCGACCCGTTGCCAGGCTTGGCGATATCGCTACATATACCAGCATCTTACTATCCAGTTTATCAACCAGGTATTCCATTCCTTTACGAAACGCCTGCATACCGGTGGTTACTGTTGGATCATAGTAATCGTCAGCTTCAATAGCAGCATGACCGATAAAGTCAATCTTGATCATTTCAAACCCACACGCCTTGAATTTATTGATAAGCAATTCGATGCGCTTTTGTGTAGCAGGGTGTGTCGGGTCCATCGCACGTGCACCGTCCAGATCATGATAAGCGCCATTTACCTTTGTCCAGACATCCTGGTAATTATAGGTGCCATTGGTGCCTTCCACCGGTCTGCTCGTCTTTCCCCAATCCACGAACGGAGCCCAATATATACCGGGCTTCAATCCGCGTTCTTTACAATAATTTACAAAGGCAATTAATTGCGTAAAGTCACCTTCAATACCACCGCTCACCATGTTGTCCCAATACGAATCGAGGTCGATATAGGCAGTCTCTCCATTCCTGAATTTTGGTAAGCTTGCGGAGAAGAATTGTGCTACAGCTTTAGCTTTATCGAGATTCAGCTTGTCCTGTATAGCACCCCAGCTGTTCCATCCAAACGGCACCGGGTTTGTCCAATCAAATATATACCGGGGCTCAGCTATAGCATTTGCTTTTCCATAATCGTCCATACCTGCACGCCAGTCATCATATATACCTATAAATATCCTGGGTGATTTCACAGAGTCACCGGCCAGTGTACCGTGTGCTATACCATCGCGCGTTACATTTTTATCAGCGTAACCACCCCATACCGTTAATTCACTTAACATGTTGTTGGTACCGGTTGTGCGCACACCTGTTTTCCAAACCATATGCTCTACAGAACCGACTACCAATCCCCCACGGCTGTTGTTTTCATAATACGCTGTTACTTCCGAACTTGTATTGGTCAGCGTTGAGCTAAGTGACTTTGATTGATAGCGTATAAACGTATCGTTGTCAAAGGGTATAAACAGGACACGATTATCCCCTGTCGATTGTATATTTACCTGCTCCGATACCAATGGTGCCATATAGTTGGTGCTGATATTTGCACCTCGCACAATCACTTCTGTCAGCAGGTAATTTTTCCCTTCGTATGCATAAAATATCTGTTGCATGGAAGGCAAACCAGCAGCCGTTAATGTAATCGTCATCTTCTTACCCGAACCAAAGGCATCGGTTGTATCTTTTGTCGTTACGGTGCGCGAGGTATAGTTCTTGCTGTTCAGCGTTACGCTCCCGCTTACCACCACTGCATAGGCATTTGAGACAATCGCCTGGTCCTGGTCGGATATGGTTGCTGTACCGGTTTGTGTGTTATATACCAGTTTACCGCTCGCTCCGAACGTGATCGTTTGTGCAGTTGCAGAAACAGACCAAAGCATAACGAGCATGACCAAGCCTGTCAACCCGGTATATCTATAGTTTCGTTTATATGGTTTCTTTGTTACAAGCATGTTACATCATTTTGTTTTTAACATCCATCGTTGTTACAGTACGGATATAGTACGACCGGGCAGGTATATATTTTATACCCGCTTCGTATTTTTCTGATTCATTTTACCTAGCGAACTTCTTCGATCACCAGCACTACACTTTTTCTTCCATTGTTAACATCGGGATTAAAGCCAACTTTCATCAGGAAATCCCCGGAATAGATTTGCTCCGGATTGATCGATGATTGTGTACCGGGATATAGATTCGTCTCCCGTATCGTATAGCGTTTGGAAGCATCCAGACCTTTAAGCTTTACCGGAAGAATACTGCCTTCACCATAGCGATTCTTCACCAGGTAATTGAACAGTACTGCCTTACCTTTATCGTTCTGTACATATAGCAAG
>CAMLLI010000587.1 GCA_946480685.1 uncultured Flammeovirgaceae bacterium
TGACCACTTCTTCGTAACACACCACCGCGCTTGGCGCGCAGCGGAAATATATGTCCGGGTTTACCGAGTTCTTCCGGTTTGGTATCCGGATCAACGAGTGCACGAATGGTTTTGAAACGATCGTGGGCCGAAATACCGGTAGTGCAACCGTGGCCTATCAGGTCAACCGATACGGTAAACGGTGTTTCAAACACAGCGGTATTTTTACCAACCATCAGTTCAAGGCCGAGCTCTTCACAGCGGTCTTCATTTAATGGAGCACATATCAATCCGCGGCCATGCGTAGCCATGAAGTTAACAATCTCTGGTGTAATACATTCGGCAGCACAAATAAAGTCGCCTTCGTTTTCACGGTCTTCATCATCCACCACAATAATTACTTTTCCGTTCTTGATTTCCTCAAGGGCTTCTTCGATCGTGTTTAGCTTTATTTCGTCCATGTTCAGTAGTTCCTGTTCTACATAATCCTGATTTTTCCGCGGAAAGAAATCAGAACGTTTTATCTGCTTCTCTTAACAAACACTTTAGCAAGTCTGTTCCAAAAGCGTTACTTTGCTATTACAATTCCGAGCATAACGGCCAGTTCTTTCTCGGCACCTTTCAACTGCTCGTGTATGGTAAAATACTTTTCAAGGTCTTCTTCCGTTGTCGCCACCTTCATCTGCTGCAGGTTCTCTTCCATCAGTTTCTGGATCATCCGGAATTTTAACCGCAGCACGTTGGTATAGGCTACATCTTGCAATATTTCTTTTTCGTGCGGAAAGTATATATGAAACTCTTCTCCCCACGACTTGCTGGTTTCATAACGCGTGGTGGTAAGCTCCGCCACCATGTTACGCGCAGGGACTGATCCATGCTCCATAAAATATAGCGGATCGCGTACTTCACCCTGCTCGGCTCCTTCGCGTATAGCCAGGTAAATTTCTTTATACACCGGGTTAACAAACTCAACGTCTTCGAGTTCGGCCATCATAAAATCAATGAGGCGTTTATCGTCATACGCACTCTCGGCGGGCCAGCCCTTGTTGACGCCATCGTCGTGCTCGGCGTAGTTGAGCAGCAGGCGTATGGTTTCCCGTTCCTGCACCTGCACCATACCAGACGTATCAAGTTTGGAACCGGTTGCCACGTCTGGCAGTATATCTGCAACAGGTGCCCGGTTATCCCGGTTATTGCCGCGTGTTTTCTCTTGCTGATCCTTCTGTCGCTCACCGATCAGTATCTTGTTGAGCTCGGTAAGCAGAACGGTTTCCTGTATTTTCAGTAACTGTCCGGTCTCCTGTATATATACCGAGCGTTTGATGGGATCCGGGATCAGCGATATAGTCGTAACAATCTCGCGTATCGCTTCGGCTTTCTTGATCGGGTCGTGGCCTGATTCCTCCGCCAGCAGATCAATCTTGAACGATATAAAATCTTTGGTGTGATCTTTCAGGTACTGCTTGAACTCGGTGCTTCCCATTTTCTTCGAGAAGCTGTCCGGATCATCGCCATCCGGCAACAACACCACGCGCACGTTCAGGCCACCTTTCAATACAAGGTCGATACCACGCAACGCTGCTTTTATACCGGCAGCATCACCATCAAAAAGTACGGTTACATTTTCAGTAAAGCGTCTGATGAGCTTGATCTGCTCTTCAGTAAACGCAGTGCCGGAAGATGCCACCACGTTATCTACATCCGACTGATGCATGGACATCACATCGGTATATCCTTCTACGATATAGCAGAAATCTTCTCTACGTATAGCATTCTTCGCCTGATACATGCCATAGAGCACATTGCTCTTGTGGTATATTTCTGTTTCAGGAGAGTTGATATACTTGGGCTGATCTTTCTCTTTGGTAAGTATACGCGCACCGAACGCGATAACTTTTCCGGAAAGATTGTGCACGGGGAAAATCACCCTTCCGCGAAAGCGATCATAAAATCGTCCGCCCTCTTTTTTTACAATGAGTCCTGCTTTTTCCAGCAGATCCTCGGTGTAACCAATGCCAAGTGCTTTTTTGCTGAGGTGATCCCATTCGTTGAAGCTATAGCCAAGCTCAAATTTTTCGAGCGTGCGATCATTAAAACCGCGTTCACGAAAATAACTCAAACCAATGCTCTGTCCTTCTTCCGATTGGGTAAGCGATTCTTTATAATAATCCTTCGCATAGTTCATCAGCGCGTAAAGTCGATCGCGATCGCTTTGCTGATAAATCTCTTCGGAGGTACGGGCTTCTTCTTTCAGATCAACCCCATACTTTTTGGCGAGGTAGCGAATGGCTTCAATGTAGCTCATGCCCTCGTGCTCCATCACAAACGTGATGCTGTCGCCACCTTTGCCACTGCTGAAATCTTTAAAGATACCTTTGGCCGGCACGACATAGAACGAAGCGGTCTTCTCGTTTGTAAACGGACTTAACGCCTTGTAATTCTGGCCACTACGTTTCAGAGACACAAAATCTCCTATCACATCAACAATGTCAACGCGGCTCCTTACTTCATCTATTGTTTCGCGGGAGATCATTTCTTCATTAAACAGCTTGGGCTGTGGGCAAAGATACTGGGAACACAGTTTCGTTATATCATTTGTGATATCTATTTCCTATCAATTGTCAGTTATCACAACCAATGTATTAAAGGCTATGGAGTTGTGACTGTTTCGATCTAAATTGCGCCCGATTTTCAAGGCGGATTCCGGATTTTGGTTCGAATATCTGAATAAATGGAGTTGCCAGGAACTTTAATCCGCCATCTGAAATTTGACATTCTGAAATGATTACATCAACCGACATCCTCAAAGCTCTTTCTAAAGTAGAAGATCCTGACTTGAAACGCGACCTGGTAAGCCTGAACATGATTAAAGATGTAAAGGTGGAACCTAAAAAAGTAAGCTTCACCGTAGTGTTAACCACTCCGGCTTGTCCGTTGAAAGAAAAGATACGCCAGGATTGTGAAGATGCTGTTGAAAGTGTGGTGGGACCTGATGTTGAGATTGATATTTTCATGACCTCTTCCGTTACCACACTGCGTGATAACGCTCCGCTCCTGCCCGGTGTAAAAAACATTGTTGCCATTGCTTCGGGTAAAGGTGGCGTGGGTAAATCTACTGTTACCTCCAACCTCGCGGTTGCCCTTGCACAGACCGGTGCTAAAGTTGGATTGATTGATGCGGATATTTACGGACCATCTATACCGGTAATGTTCAACTGCGAGTATGAGCAGCCCATGGTAAAACAGGTTAACGGTCGGAATATTATTATACCGATAGAACAGTATGGCGTAAAATTGATTTCGATCGGATTTCTCGCACCACCGGATAGTGCTGTGATCTGGCGCGGACCGATGGCAAGCTCTGCTCTGAAACAATTCTTCAGCGATGCTGACTGGGGTGAACTTGATTACCTGCTGATCGATCTGCCTCCCGGCACAAGTGATATTCATTTAACCATGGTGCAGACTGTGCCGGTTACCGGTGCTGTAATTGTAACTACCCCGCAGAAAGTAGCACTTGCCGATGCCAACAAAGGTATGACTATGTTTATGCAGCCGCAGATCAACGTACCTATACTGGGTGTTGTTGAGAACATGGCATACTTTACCCCGGAAGAATTACCGGATAACAAGTACTATATATTCGGCAAAGACGGAGGCAAGAACTTATCCGAAAAGCACAACGTTCCATTTTTAGGGCAGATACCGTTGGTACAAGGCATTCGCGAGAGTGGCGACAGCGGTTTACCGGCAGCGTTGAAAGAAGGTCCGACTGCCGAAGCATTCAAAGCACTGGCCAAGACTATGGCGCGACAAATCGCGATCCGAAATGCGCAGAAGCCAACGCTGGTAACAGCGGTGAAGTAAAAAATTAAATGAGAATAGCTACCTTAGCGGTGCAAAAGGGTAGCATAACATATATACCGGATGAATACGCTTGAAGAACTGACCCAGAAAATTGAAACTTCACTGAACTCCATTCGCCCTTACCTGGAGGCTGATGGCGGTAATGTAAAAATCAATGAGGTTACACCCGAGCACGTTGTGAAGCTTGAGTTTGTTGGTGCATGTGGTA
>CAMLLI010000588.1 GCA_946480685.1 uncultured Flammeovirgaceae bacterium
ATCATTGAGCGTTATTATCACTATTAATCCAGTTGTCTTTGCCGATATGTATCTGCATGTTGACGATACAAAGATTCACTCCGGGCGAGCGCTAAACCTTTAGCAAAAGGAGGATTTTAAAAAATCAGGGACAGGATTAGACGCTTAAGTCTATACCCGTGATTTATACCGTTTCCCCGAATTATTCTGGGTAAATCCAGGGGAAAGGATTAGATTTTCCTAAGGGATTCTCTTAGAAAAAGTAAGCGATCAAAAATCAACGTGCATGAAAACGCTGGCAAACAACGGCATAGCCGCACAGGCAAGGCGACTTCTATACCCAAAGTTTCTGAAAATGCAGGAACGCGCCCCTATATATTTACGATCTTGTTCTCGATCGCATAGCGCACCAGTTGTGCCGTATTGGTAAGGTTCAGTTTTCCCTGGATGTTGAGCTTGTGGGTCTCAACCGTTTTTATATTGATGAAGAGCTGATCAGCAATCTCCTTGAGACTCTTGCCGTGGGCGATCAGCGTTAGTACTTCGAGCTCGCGTTTGGTCAGGTCAGTTTTTACTTCGCGCGTACCGGGTGCCTTCTCTGCTTTCTCCTGTGTATAGAAATCCTGGAACACAATCGTCATTACCTCCGGACTAAAATAGCGTTCGCCTTTTACTACCGTGCGGATCGCGGTAAGCAGTGCATCTTTACTTATATCTTTCAATACATAACCTGCTATACCGGCTTTTATTCCGGCCGCTATAAATTCTTTATTCGCTTCCGCGGATATGAGGATAATGCGAATACCGGGATTTATATCGGTAATCCAGCGCGTAGCTTCGATGCCCGACATACCACGCATCTTGATATCCATTAAAAAAACATCGGGCAGTATGGTGTTTGTAAGATTTACTGCCTCCTCTCCTCCCTGCACCATGCCGATCACCGATATATCCGGTACGTTCTCCAGCATGGAAGCAATCCCCTCACGCATCAGTCCATGATCATCTGCAATTGCTACTTTAATCATCTCTAACAGTTTAATTCTATAGGGTGCATGTTTGCAACGGTATATATACTTCAAAAATCAAAAACCGCCAAGCACTTCGTGTATTGTATCCAATATTGTTTCAATAGTGCCCGGTTTACGAATGAATCTTACCGCTCCCAGCGCCAGCACTTTATCTTTGCTTTCCTGTTCGGGTTTAGCGGAGAATACGATAACGGGTATATTTTGCCACAGTGTATTGGACTTCAATGTCTCAATCAAGGTATAGCCGTCCATTACCGGCATCAGTAAGTCGGTTATCACCAAGTCGGGTACGGCTTCACGGATCTTATCGACAGCGTCCTGACCGTTGACAGCAGCCATTGTCTCATACCCTTCCATGGCCAGTACCTGGACGATACTTTTCAGAAGATCAGCGGTATCATCAACTACCAGTATTCTCTTGCCTTCCATCGATAGGTATGGATATTGTGAAGGTGGTTCCTTCGTTCAATTTACTTTCAACCTGTATTACTCCGTCCAGTAAATCTACCGTTTTTCTAACAATTGACAATCCAAGTCCCGTGCCTTGTATAGCACCGGCATTAGACGCGCGATGAAACGAGTGGAATAATTTTTCACGGTCTTCATCGGGTATACCGAGCCCTTCATCCTTCACCTTCAGTTGCAGCGTGTTGGTAGCACAACTAATTGTTACCCATACTATATTTTTGCCCGGCGAGAATTTAATAGCGTTCGTCAGGAGATTTACGAGTATGATGCGGATCATGCGCGGGTCGCTCGATATAGTTTTCTGTTCGCAGCCCATCGTCATACGGATGTGATGGGTTTTGCCTGTACTCTCATATACTTCGCTCGCAATCTTTTCAAAGAAGGCTGGTATTTCAATGGGCGCTACATTTACCTGAACTTTGCCCGACTCGGCTTTACCAACGGTGAGTACATCTTCCAGCAGGTAATTCATGTGTTCTACCTGGCGTACAATATCATCCAGCTTTTTGTCTACATCTTCCGGAGTAATTTTCGCTTTATAGCGTCTGAGGAAACCGGTGGCCAGTGATATAGTAGAGAGCGGTGTTCGGAATTCATGCGAGGCCATCGAGACAAATTTTGTTTTCAGATCGGCCAGTTCTTTTTCTTTCTGCAAGGCATCGTTCAGTTCGCGGGTACGATCCTGTACCATTTTTTCAAGTCCCTTGCGATAGTCGATGAGCTCGGTAATATTCTGCGCCACGATAATTATACCTTTGATCTGGTCCTGCGCATCGTACCGTGGGGAAGCACTCAGCAACAGGATAATGGATTCATCGTTCTTGGTGATTACCGGCAACTCGAAATTTGTAAGCGCATGCCCCTGTAAAACACGCGTCATCAACTGTTCCACGGTGTCACGGTAGGGCACTTCAACAAACTCCTCAATCCACTTTTTACCATACGCTTCCGTTTTGCTATAGCGCATTACCTCGGCTGTTACTTCATTCCATTCATTTATATACCCGTTCTGATCCAGGCCAAATATAGGAACGTTGGATGTCTCAATAAGAACAGACAGTTCTTTCGCTATACTGGTAATTTTGTTTTCGTATGCCTTCTGCGGCCCTATATCCCGGTAGGTAGAAACAACACCTTTTACACTCGGTATATGCGTAAGGTTGATGGATGTACCCTGCATCCAGATCCAGCTTCCGTTTTTATGACGCGCCCTGCATGTTATCGAAACCAGTTTACCGGGATTATCTATAACTAGTCCCCACTCGCGTACATACTGTTCGAAATCATCCGGGTGCACAAACTCATGTCCTTTGATCTTCTGTATCTCTTCCCACTCGTATCCGAGCTTACGCGTAAAGCTCGGACTCGCATAGAATATATTTCCGGCAAGGTCTACCAGCGCAAAAACATCATCGCTATATTCTACCACCGCTCTGAATTTCTCTTCGCTTTCACGCAAGGCAAGCTCAGCAGTCTTGACAGCCGTAATGTCGCGAAGATTGATACAGTAACCGATCACCTCGCCCGTTTCGTTATGCACCAGTGTAATGGTAACGGCTACCCAGTACGATGCGCCTCCGCTGGCTAAGGATTGTACTTCATACTGTACCAGTTCACCTTGCCGCGCACGTTCGAGCATCCCCATAAAGGGCACTCTTCGTTCTTCCTGTATATAGTCTGCTATATTTGCGCCTATTTCCGGTTCACGCTGAAAATAGTACATCATGCGCTCTTCATACGCCCGGTTGTAGGCAATGATGTGATAGTCTTTGGCCAGTAATATATAGGAATCCGGTGTACTGTTAAAAATAGCACGCAGGTTTGCTTCCGATTGCTGCACCATTTTCTCGCGCGCCTTCTTCTCCGTGATATCCATCGACATAATGATAACATGCGTTACCTTACCAAACTGTCGTACCGGTTCATACCGGAGCAGATGAACAACTTCGCGCTCCGGTGTGGAGATATAGGCTTCGGTAACGACAGCCTCACCATTCAGCGCCTGTATATATAGCTGCAACGCCAGGTCTCTCCGTTCTTTCACTACTACATCGGTAAGTCGCATGCCACGCTTGGGTTTGATACCTGTAGCTCCGCCAATAAAGTTCTCAAAGGTTTTATTAAAAAGTACAACGGTGTTATTGGCATCGAGTAATAATATACCTTCCTGTGTATTGGAGAAAATGATATCGAGGTTGCGCCTGTACTCGCTCAGCAGTTCATCTTTTTGCCGGATAATTTCTTCGGCCTGTTCGCGAATGGTAGCCTTTGCGTTTTCAAGTTTGTCATTCAGCTCACCCAGGTTTTCATTCGAGGTAGTGAGCTCTTCATTTGTAGTGGTGAGTTCTTCCAATGCAGCACGGAGTTCTTCGTTGGCAGAGGCCGTCTCGTGGTTGGAAGCCTGCAGGTCGCGGTTTACATATTGCAGGCGATTGGCATTCATCTTTTGCTGCAGATCTTTCCGGTTCAAGGAATTGGTATTGAAAAGAATGAGCAACACAAATATCACTATGAAGCTGAGGACAATGCTGGTTACTCCCAATTCCGTTGAGAGCAAACTATAC
>CAMLLI010000589.1 GCA_946480685.1 uncultured Flammeovirgaceae bacterium
CAAATCAGTTACGAAGGCAAAAAACAAAAAATAGAACCGCTGCAACTGGACGAGTTGTTGATGAGCATCAAGATAAATTTCGACAAACGCATGCCGGGCAACCACGTAAAGATCATGGTGCAACCGGCAGAAGACAATCCGGAGATATATACCTTTATGTGTTCGGATATATGGATGGAACTCGCATTCACCAATATCATTCAGAACAGCATCAAGTATTCGGACAATAAAGAAGTGCTGGTTACACTGTCGTTCAGCAAAAGCGATTTCTTCATCAACATTTCCGATTATGGCATTGGCATTCCGGAGAAAGATCTGGAACATATTTACGAACCGTTCTTCCGTGCGAGCAATACTTCAAAATATACCGGGTATGGTATAGGCCTGCCGTTGGCTTCACGCATCATCCGTTTGCATGGCGGAAAAATGAAAGTACACTCACGCCCGAACGAAGGCACAAAAGTTTTTGTCCAATTCCCGCAGAACATGAGATTAAGAACAGATTAAAAGAATTCTTATCACATTTTAATCTCGCCTTAAAAGCCCCCTAATAACCGCACCGTTCTTTTGTATCGTACCTAAAAGACACGGTTATGAAAAATATACTGATTCCGACAACATTTGAAGCTGACACGCTGCAGGCTATGAAAATGGCTGCGTACATGACTGAAAACAAAGGTCGTATTGTACTCATCAGCAGTTCTGAAATTTCTGATTCCATTACGGAGCTCTTGTTCCTTTCCGCTAAAGATCATGTAAACACAACCAAGCGCGATCTACTGCGCACAGCCTGGAAAGAATACAGAATTGAAAATAACATTTCGATGGTGGCGGAAGAACATCACCAGTTTGGTATGTCGCGGCCGGTAATGCAAAAATTACTGGAAGGATTTGAAGCAGATATAATTATAGCGCCTCCTTCTATACAGCAAAGCAAACAGTATATACATAAGCTGTTTTTGAAACTGCTGCATAAAAGTGATTGTCCGCTGATGTTGCTACCGGAGAAAGAACAAGCCAGCGAAACGATACAGCGCGCACTCTTCCTGGACGAACGCACACAACCCCTATCGGCATCGCTTCAGCAACTTCCGTTTCATGTTATTCACCAGTCCATGATACAGGAACACAAGCACCAACCCCTCAACGCACTGGTTGATCAGCTGAATGTTGATCTCATTGTACAGGCGAAACGAAACGATGAGACTGCCGGTGAGTATGTAGACGTTAGTCATCTTGGCTTGCCGATACTAACGGTATAATTGATATATATAGTGTTGTTAAACGAAAGGAACGATTATGTTATTAAAGAAAAATATACCATGGACGTATATATTGGGAAAGATCCGGTGGGAAATTACGGCTGTGGCGTTGTATGCTACAGCCTTCGGGTTGTGGCATGAAGATCTGAACCTGCATCACATAACCATTCCGCTCAGTATACCGGCTATTATCGGCACTATCATTTCATTACTACTTGCCTTCCGTTCGAACCAGGCGTACGATCGCTGGTGGGAAGCACGCATTATATGGGGTGCTATTGTAAACGATTCAAGAACGCTGATCCGCCAGGTACAGTCGTTCATCAATGATCCGGAGTTTTCGGTGAGTGTGAGTAAAATTACCGAGAACTTTACCAAGCGCCAGATCTTCTGGAATTATAGTCTCGGACAAATGTTGCGCGGGCAGGACCCGTTGAAGAATGCTGAACAGTATCTATCCCGGGAGGATTTGAAATTTGTACGCAACCACATGCATGTACCCAATGCGTTGTTAATGCTGCACAACCGCGATCTCAAATATATGCTCGAAGAAGGTTTACTCAATCCTTTTCAACAGGTGGAGATCGACAGAACGATAACACGTTTGTGCGATGCCATGGGTAAGTGTGAACGTATCAAGAACACGGTATTCCCTACTACCTATAGTCTATATATAAATTTTGCGCTTTACCTGTTCATTGTACTGCTGCCATTCGGACTTACAGAACACCTTGGTAGTATACTGGTATTGCTGGTGATACTCATCTCGGCTTCGTTTCTGCTGGTTGAAAAGATGGCGATCCATTTACAGGATCCGTTCGAGAACAAAGCTACGGACACACCGATGACAACGCTGGCCCGTAATATCGAAAAAGATCTCCGTGAAATGATCCGTGACTACGAGTATGTAAAGGCAAATGCCAACCATACGAAAGTTGTGAAAGACAATTTTTATATGCTGTAATATTGTGTCACTGGTATAATTCCAGCAGGCGCTTCCGCTGATACGCTACAGTATCTTTCATGCGGACAAGTTTACCCTTGGCAGCATTCAGTTTTATTTGTGTTCGGTGAAGCTGAGCGTTCTTACGTTTCAGCTTCTCCTGCAACACAGCAATTACAAGCAGTAAGTTTTCTTTATCAAGGTCCGACAGGTTATCAATCTTCATAGGAATTTTGAAACGTTAGAAAGAAATTGTCTTATCCATAAAATTTATACGCATGCTATAGCGGTTCATCAGGTCGGCACCGAGTATACCAGCCAGTCTTATATTCTCGTTCTTCTGTAATATATAGGCAAAGTCCTGCATGTTTTTACTCCGAAAGTTGCCATACTTGATTGCCATATCGCCTATCTCAATGGTGCATGTATTTACCCTTCCGGTGGGTGCACTGCCGTTAAAGCCCAGCACTTCCGTTGTTGCATATACATCTGCATTCATCACTGTAAATCCAAAGTAAGAAGCTTCTGCTTCGTTGAGTATCGATACAGACGCACCGGTATCAACAATGAAATGCGCGAGCTTACCATTGAGGCGTGTTCTGATCACCGGTATCTTTCCTACCGTATAGAAGTTAACCGAGCGAACATACGGTTCACGTTTTGCTGTACGCACCGGAGCACATGACGATAATACCGACAGCAGCAGCGCGACCTGCGTAACACTACGATATATATTTCGGGGGATGATAAATTTGTTAATCATGTATCAAACATGACCACTTTTTTTATACCGTGCCGGTTTATTAGATCACCGCTTTATACCAGCCGGCACTTGTCTTTGTAATCGTATCAGACGTTTTTGTCAGTCGGTATTGGTTGTTAGTGAGGTACACGCGTTGTTTGTCTAAAAAGAAACGTATTTAACAAAAAATTAACGTACTTCAGACTATATGTACAGCGGCAATGCAACCAGGCAAAAACGAAATCCGTTTGAAGCGGCCATCAGCCCTTCACTGCTGTTGCAGAGTCGCATTACCTTTCATGCAATCTTCTGGCTATGTCTCATTGCCTACGAAGGTCTCATCTCCGGCATGGTAGATGATCAGTATTTGCAGCGTATCACGATATCGTTTATAGAGTTGCCGATGAAAATCATGGCAACATACTTCACCCTCTATGTGCTGATTGATAAACTGCTGATCCGTAAAAAGTATAGTATGTTTGTGATGTCGTTCCTGTTATCGATGATCGCGTTCGGTATACTGGCGCGTACGGTGGCGTATCATACTATATATCCACTTTACTGGCCGCAGGCTACCACGGTACCCCTACTGTTCTTTCCTAAAATACTGATCGGAATTTTCAGTATATATTCAGTAGTAGCCATCGTGGCTTCGTTTCACCTGATGAAGCATTGGTACCGGCACCAGCAGGCCTCGCAGTATTTACAGCGCACAGCACAACAATTGGAAAAAGAAAAACTGGAAGCCGAACTGAAGTTACTCAAGTCGCAGATCAACCCGCACTTCCTGTTCAACACCCTCAACAACCTCTACGCGCTAACGCTTCAAAACTCCCACAAAGCTCCGGAGATGGTATATAAACTTTCGCAGCTGATGAACTATATGCTGTACGACAGCAACCAGCCGGATGTGCCGTTACAAAAAGAGATACAATATATACAGAATTATATAGCGTTGGAAAAAGTGCGTTACGACAGTCTCGATGTATCACTGAATGTGTACGATGTACCGGATTCCATCCGTGTAGCGCCCTTGTTGATTTTGCCATTTGTGGAGAATGCCTTCAAGCATGGTGTAAGCAACCAGTTGTCGG